>CALDGT010000297.1 GCA_937942935.1 uncultured Chloroflexota bacterium
GGTTTTTTTTTTTTTTTTTACGCCCGGTTGAATCCCGTTGCGATGGTCTACCCAAACGGTATGACCCGCATTTTCTAGTGTATCGGCGATGCGGTTGATGTGGTCGTCGTCTTTGGTGCTGTGGCTGATAAAAATGGTTTGTGGCATAGAATATCCCCTATGGATGGTGATGGATATAACGATAGTATAACGCGGGACGATTTTTCATGCCAATTTTTTTCGTGGCGGTGGGATATACGGGCAAAAATCGCCCTAATCCCACCCTACAAGCCGATGTGATTTGTAGGGAAGGACTAGCTGATAGGC
Organism: uncultured Chloroflexota bacterium; assembly: GCA_937942935.1. Classification (GTDB taxonomy): domain Bacteria; phylum Chloroflexota; class Anaerolineae; order Aggregatilineales; family Phototrophicaceae. The sequence continues at coordinate 307 of CALDGT010000297.1, forward strand.
GTATGTCCTTCCGCATCACGGTAGGATATATGGGCATTCCGTTTTGGATGTGGTGGGATATACGGGCAAAAATCGCCCTAATCCCACCCTACAAGCCGATGTGATTTGTAGGGAAGGACTAGCCGATAGGCGTATGTCCTTCCGTTTACCTAATTGTCAAAACACCCTATTCCCCTTATAATAATCATCTCAATATTTATCACCGTTAGGAGTGATGCCCAATGCCCAGTCAAATTACCCCACGCCGACCCAAACCCCCCGAAAGTCTGATTGATTTTGCCCAAGAACATGAACGCGCATGGGGCAATGAATCGTATACCAACCGTCCCACCCTCGCCGACATCCTCAATGCGCCTGTGGTGGCTTTTTGGAAGCCAATTCTTCCACCAGAAGATAACCCCCGCGCCAAAACTGCGCCACCACCACTACGCGAAACCATCACCATTCACGCTGAACTCGCCGACATCGAACAATACCTGACCAAATTACTCTTCCGTGTGGGATTTAACCCACTCGATAGACAACTCGTGCGGATTTTTCATAAAGGGCAACGGGTCAAAATTAAAGGTGTAAAAATTTTATTTGAAGCCGATACGAAAGGCGATGATGGATTTTAAGGTCTATCATCAACCTGATATTAGAATAAACTTATATCTGATATAAGCAGGTTTATCTGATACATCCTCTTTCGATGTGTTATGCTATGGGCATAAACAAATGGAAAGAGGTATTATCGGATGGCAAAATCAAAAAAAGCACAGAAAAAAGCAACATCTCAACAAAAAGGGTTATTATTCGCGGGGTTGGCATTATTAGCAGTCATCGCATTTGCCGTGTTTGCCCCAAGCCTATTCGCCCAACGCAACCCAACGGTACAACTTCTCAGCCCACAAGCCTATCACACCGACTTTTTAGATAAAAATCAAAATCATTTCTTGTTGGATGTGCGCCGTCCCGATGAATTTGCATCTGGGCATATCGAAGGCGCGACCAACATCAATGTAGATTATTTGGCAGACCAACTCAGCCGTGTGCCAAAAGATGTGCCTGTGGTGATTTATTGCCGTAGCGGAAATCGGAGCGCCATCGCCGCCAACATTTTGGCAGAGGCGGGGTATACCCAAATTTACGACATGGGCGGTATCATAGACTGGCAAAAAGCAAGTTACCCGATTGAATATTGATATAAACCTCACCCCTAAATCCCCTCTCCAAGCAGAGAGGGGACTTACCCCCCCAGAAAACCCCTTCTCCAACATGGAGAAGGGACAGGGGGATGAGGTTCAAAAATATAGCATACGTATAAAAAGGACAAAACCAACATGAATATCCTCAAAAATCTTTTTGGCGGGGCAGGCGCAGGTGCAGTATCCGCAAGTGAAGCCAACGCCCTCATCAATAGCAGTAAACCACCCTTTGTTGTAGATGTGCGCGAACCAAGCGAATATAATTCTGGGCATATCGCAGGCGCAAAGCTCATTCCGCTTGGTGAACTAGAAAAACGCATGGGTGATTTGCCCAAAGACCGTCAAATTTTATGTGTGTGTGCTTCTGGCGCACGCAGTAGCATGGCAACCCGTATGTTAGCTGGCGCGGGGTATGATGTCCTCAATTTGCGCGGTGGCATGATGGGTTGGAGCATGGAAAAATTGCCCATCAAAAAAGGAAAATAACTCATGATTATCCTCATCTTCGTCATCGGCTTTGGGGTTGGGACACTGCTCGGATTATTGGGTGGTGGCGGGTCTATTTTGACTGTGCCTGCCTTAGTGTATCTGGTCGGGCAATCTCCCCAAGTCGCCGTGACTGCCTCGCTCGCCATTGTGGGCGCAAATAGTGCCGTTGGTGCGTATTTGCATAACACACACGGGGCGCTCAATTGGCGGGTAGCGATGGTCTTTGGCGGGGTGGGGATGATTATGGCATATTTCTCGGCGGGGATTTCTAAACAATTCTCGCCCATCCTTTTGATGATTATCTTCGCGGGGCTGATGTTATTCATCGGCGGATTGATGGTATTTTATCACCCACAAGAGACACACCGCCAAAAACAAATTTCTTTGTCGAAGGTGGTCATCAGTGGCGGGGTGGTTGGGGCGCTCACAGGCATTTTGGGCGTGGGTGGCGGATTTTTAATCGTCCCTGCGCTGGTGATGTTGGTCGGGTTGCCCATGAAACAAGCGGTTGGCACATCGTTGGTCATCATCGCCATGAATAGCGCCTCTGGCTTTTTGGGACATCTAACAGGAGAAGCGATAGATATTGCGCTCATCGCCTCATTTGTCTTGGCGGGCATGGGTGGCACATTTTTTGGGGTCGAATTGGGTCGCCGAATTTCGCCAGAGATGCTCCGCAAGGGGTTTGCGGGGTTTGTCATCGTGTTGGCTATCTTTTTGTTGATAGACAATGTGGGAAAATTGGTGTGATATAATATCCATTTTAACCAGAGGATATACACCCATGAAAATTTATACCAAAACAGGCGATGATGGCACGACTGCTTTATTTGCGGGGGGGCGTGTTGATAAAGATGATTTGCGGGTCGAAGCATACGGCACAGTAGATGAACTGAATTCCACACTCGGACTCATCCGCACGTATGAATTGCCAGAAGAAATTCAAACATGGCTCACCGATGTTCAAAATACCTTATTTGTGATTGGCGCAGACCTCGCCACCCCGTTGGATAGCACCCCTAGTTGGTTGGTGCGTTTGGACGAAGCCCCTACCGCCAAGTTAGAGGCATGGATTGACACGCTGGATGAACAGCTCCCAAAATTAACCGCGTTTATCCTCCCCGGTGGGCATCCTGCCGCCGCCCATACGCACATCGCCCGCACAATCGCCCGTCGCGCAGAACGGCTATGCGTCACTGCCAACCGCGCCACACCGATTAACCCGCAGGTGGTGATTTATCTCAATCGGCTATCCGACTTTTTATTCACGCTCGCCCGCAGAATGAATCAGCATTTTGGGATAAATGATGCTCAGTGGCGTGTGCGCTGAGGGTTATTTAACCCATTGCTTTCGCGTTTTCACCACCTTAAATCCTACGTTTGGGCGCAAGGCTTTGAGTTCGCGTAATTCATCATCACTAAAAATGGGGTTATGCCAAATGAATTGCCTGATAGGGTCGAATGCAGGTGATTGGAATAATTGCTTGAAATGCTCCAATGGTGTGCAATCTTTGGTATAATCCTCAATATACGGCGCGTCATAATCTCTATATTCTAACCGCCATAAATTGGGGAAACACGCCGATTGGCTCATATTCAAAATGAAATCTTGTGTTTCATATCCTACCTGAATATGTAATTGCCCTAGTGGGGTGGAGGAACGCTTAAAAAAATCGCTATTGGGCGCGGATGGCGCGGCTAAATAATGCAAATTGGGCGCTTTATCGAGCCATTTTGCCAATGCACCGTTTTCCGAATAGATGTCTGCCCCTATACCGCCACTGATAATGGGTTGATTGTGACCATAACCATCATAAATATCAATTTCTAAATGCTCTAATTGCGGAAACATGGCGGGGCTTTCTAAAATGATGCTAAAATTCCAGTCGCGTGTCCCATTAAACCCCCTATCTGGAGAGGTAAAACGCAAAAATTGAACCCAATTTGCTATTTCTGGCTCACATAACAGGTTTAGCAAATCGCTAAAATCTGGCGCGGCATGTGGAAATCCATAAAAATCAATCAAAAGTTTGTCGTTAATCTCTGAAACGAGTAATCGCGCTTCTGCTTGCTCAAGCCCATGTGCATGAACCGCTTGTTGAATGGTCATCAGTTTTTGTAGATGTGTATTCATTTTTGCCCCTCAAACAGATTGAATAATTTCACCTTCTCCACCTTGCCCATGCTATTGAGAGGGAGTGCGTCCACTTTTGCCCAACGGCGCGGGATTTTATAACCTGCCAATTTTTTGCGGGCAAATTTTTCGAGTTCCGCTATATCAACATCCCCAACCACGGCGCACGCCACCATTTGCCCCCATTCGAGGTCGGGTATGCCGATGACCGCCACATCTTTCACTTGTGGATGACCGCGCAAAACCGTTTCTATCTCGCTTGGATACACATTTTCGCCACCTGTAATGATGAGGTCGCTCCGCCGTTGCACCACCCATAAATCACCATCACGGTCTATATACCCCATATCGCCTGTGAATAATTCTTCATTTCGCAAGGCTTTGGCGGTGGCTTGTGGATTTTGATAATACCCGCGCATGACAGTTTTGCCACGCACGGCTATCTCGCCAATTGTCCCCACAGGACATTCTTTGCCGTGTTCGTCCACAATTCGCACCGTGATACCGGGCATCGGTTTTCCAACACTGGCGGGCTTGCGTTTGGCGACATCGGGGGTTGCAGTGCAAACCTGAGAGCTGGCTTCTGTTAAGCCATAAGTGGTCGCCACGGGTAAATGATGGTCTGCACAACGGCGCATGAGTTGGGCATCTGCCGCCGCACCACCGAGCAATATCAGGCGGAGCGATTTTTGCCATTGGGTCACATCTAAATCGAGCAAGCGATAGAGCATGGTTGGGACGAGCGAGATGAGGGTGATGTTGCGTTCACATAAAATATGATGAACCGCGTTGATATCGAAACGGGGCAATAACGACACCACCGCCCCAAGCAAAAAACAGCGCACAAGGATGGTCAACCCGCCGACATGATACAACGGCAAGGTACATAACCAATGGTCACTATCGGTCATATTGAGGCGTTGATGGGTGGCGATGGCATTGGCGATGAGGTTATCATGCGTCAAAACAGCACCCTTTGGCTTGCCACTCGTGCCAGATGTGAACATGACGACGGCAGGGGCTTGTCCTGCGGGTGAGCGCGGTGTGCCATCGCGCCCTGTGAGGGCATGAAATTGGCGAAAAGTGAGGGTCGGGACATCGGTTGTGGGTGTGGTCAGTTCATCAGAGACGATAAGACATTGGGCGTCTGTCGAGCGTAATTGATACCCCAATTCATCATGAGCGAGCCGCGTGTTGAGGGGCAATAAAATAGACCCAATCCCTATTACCGCAAAGGCGAGGCGCACATATTCGGCATGATTATTAGAGAGTATCGCCACCACATCCCCCGCGTTAATCCCCCATGCGCGTAATTTGCTCATATCCTCTTGGATACCTGTCACCAATTGATGATAGGTATAATCACCCTGTGGCGTGATGAGTGCTTGATGGTCGGGGATATAATGTGCATATTGAAAAAGTGTTGTCACAATAGTCATGATTTTACCAATGCCTTATGAAATATCGTGCCTAAATGACTTAAAAACCGATGCGCTATAGTGGTTGGTAAGCGCGATGCACACCATACCACTTTATGGTCGCGTACCAACGACAC
>CALDGT010000298.1 GCA_937942935.1 uncultured Chloroflexota bacterium
CATCCGCCTTGGGGCGAAAGTTTTCGCCCTGGACCAATCGCCAGACGGGGTGACATGCGCGAGGAGCAAATCATCTGGTTGTGCCACATCTGCCACAAATTGCCCAATATCCCGAAATGGTGGGCGGGCGATGGCGGTATCATCAGTAGTCACACCATAAATCATCAATACTGCCACGATGAATATGAGGGTATTCCCGCGCAAATGACCCAATCCGTATGCAATCAACAAAGCGATAGCGGGTGTGATTTGTGTGAGCCGATAATCCATCAATATCGGAGTATAAAAATTGAGGATATATGCCCCTGCGACAGGCGCAATTATCCATAGCAATAAAAATAGAGGGCGGTTGACCTGCCCATATTTTTTTAAGGACACTGTTCCTACGTTGTCCATATTTTTAGGGATAAGATATACGTTGTCCTTATAATCCAATTTCAATTCAGTTTTGGGTTTTGGTGGTGGCGCTTTGAACATAATTTTTAGCCCAATCGGGAACAACCCCAACAATGCCAGACCAATCGTGAGCGCCCATTGTTGAGTGAACCAATTCACACGCCAATTCCATAACGATTCGAGCGTGGATGGCACATTAAATCCTGTCCCAACATTTGCCGTTTGCCCAACGACCACCGCCAACCCCCACGGGATAAAACTCGCGCCGATGAGGATTGCCCCAAACATCGCCCATAAACGCAATTTTCCGCGTAAAAATAAGAGTGCCATCAATCCCTGCACGCCAATAAATGCCAACCCGACATATTGGGTATAAACCAGTGTGATTGAACCGATTATCCAACCCGCGCAGGCAATCATAACCCGCCGTGACCACGCCCTATCTATCCCAAACAAATGGGTGAAGCGCAAAAATCCCCATGCGCTGACCAATACCCAAAGGACATGCCATGTATACATGCGGACATCTTGAGAGATGGATGTTTCCATATCTGCCAGCGCCAACATCAACGAGGCGAGCAGGGGAATGGGCGTTTTTTGATGTCGGTTGCGGAGTTTTTCTAATTCACGAGCAACGCTATAAATCATCGCCACACTCAAAACACTCGGTAATACCGAAAAATAGCGCAAAGCGAATTCGGTTATATCCGTAACAGATGCCCATAGGCGCAAACTGAGAAAATAGAGGGGCGGATGCACATCGCGGATGAGTACACCAAAAACATCTGTGTGACGGATTGCCCAATACGAAAAACCTTCGTCTACCCACAGACTTTCGGCATCAAGATTGTGCAAGCGTGCAATGAATGTGAGGAGTAATATGCCAATGAGTAGGGGAAGGTGATATTTTTGATAGAGTGGAGTAATTTTTTGTATGTTCATGCGGGGAATTGTAACGGATGGTAGGGCAAATTGGGTAGGGGATAACCGATATTTATCGCTGTAGGGACTTGCCATGGCAAGCCCCTACGATAGTTAATTTATTCGTGGAATTTGGCGGGGATGGTTTCGGGGTCAATGATACCCTCACGCTTCCCGCGTTGGATTGCCAGTTTCACCTCACCGATGGCGCGTGTCACTTCAATATGACGCGGGCAGGCGGGGGTGCAATTATAAATGGTACGGCAACGCCAAACGCCATTGGGTTCAGATAACACGGCGAGGCGGTCTTTCCAGCCATGGTCACGGCTATCAAAAATGAAGCGATGTGCTTGTACGATGGCGGCGGGTCCCACATATTTACCATTTGCCCAAAAACTGGGGCAAGATGTGGTACAAGCGGCGCATAAAATACAATTGGTGGTGTCATCAAAAATGGCGCGGTCTTCTTGAGATTGCAAGCGTTCCCGACCATTGGCAGGAACGGGGTCATTGTTGATGAAATAGGGCATGACTTCGCGGTAATGGGCGAAGAATGGCTCCATATCTACAATTAAATCTTTCAATACGGGCAAACCCAAAATTGGCTCAACCTGAATGGTATTTTTTGCGCCTGTCACCACATCGCGCACCAATACCTTACATGCCAACATATTGCGCCCATTAATCCGCATCGCATCTGACCCGCAAATCCCACTAGAGCAAGAACGGCGGAAAGATAACGAGCCATCTTGTTCCCATTTGACGCGGTGAAGCATTTCTAGCACGCGGTTGGTGGGTTCAACATCTTTGAGTTCAAATTCTTGCCAATAGGGTTTGGCTTTTCCCCCCGCTTCGGGGTTATACCGACGAATTCTGAATGTAATATCCATCTCAATCCCTCATAAATAACGTATCCAATATCAATGTTTGATTCCCTTTCCCATTTCATACAGGGGTATTTGGACGGCACATCTGCCGTCCAAATAGACACGATAATCGTGTATCCCTATGGGGATAGGGTAGGCGATTCTTAGTATGTCCGTTCTTTCGGCTTAAACCGTTCATCTTGGTCGGCAAGGCTCATGTTGACCGCTTTGGTTGTATCTAGGCGATAGGTTGGTTTTGGTGCATACGGGTCATCGGTTTCACGATAAGCAAGGGTATGAACTAACCACTTCACATCATCGCGGTCTTTATAATCTTCACGGCTATGCGCTCCGCGACTTTCCTTCCGATTCACGGCGCTGAGGGCGGTAGAATCTGCCATATCGAGCATACAACCCAATTCCCATGCTTCCATAAGGTCGGTGTTATATTTTGTGCCTTTATCTTCAATGAAGGTATCGGTCATATACAAATGGCGCAATTCTTTCAATTCATCAATCGCCAATTTCATGCCGTCTTCGGTGCGGAACACACTCACATGATCCATCATCACTTTTTGCATCCGTGTGCGAAGTTCATGAATCCGTGTTTTGCCTTTGCCATTGCGAATCCGTTGGAACTCGGCTTCGATTTGTGCGGTTGGATTGTTGGGCAGGGGCAAGAATTCGGCTGTTTTCACAAATTCCGCCATTTTCATCCCACCGCGCCGACCAAACACGACCAAATCTACCAATGAATTTGTCCCCAAACGGTTTGCACCATGCACACTCACACATGCAACTTCGCCCGCCGCATATAACCCGCGCACGACTGTCCCTTGTGCATCCCGAATCGCTTCGGCATCAATATTGGTAGGGATACCACCCATCGAATAGTGGGCAGTAGGTTGGATGGGGATGGGTTCGGTG
>CALDGT010000299.1 GCA_937942935.1 uncultured Chloroflexota bacterium
CATACTGCCCAATGAGAAAAATATTGGGATAGTAGTTGCAGGTGCGGTCTCTGCGAGCCGATATAAAAAGGTGGTTTTGCCAATCGCTTTGCGACCAATCACCACCAACGGCTCTTGTGGTGTATTGGCGAGTTGTGCGCGAATTTTGATGAGCAAATCATCTCTGCCACTGAATGGCGGATTGTCGCTATCATTCATGTGTGATTCCTTTATAGACGATAAGAGAGTGCCGTCTGTATTATAGTGTGTATGTAAAGGCTTATCATCGAAAAGCCTTTACAAAAATTTATCCTCTATAATCATGCCGAATTTCTGAAAATTTCACAAATTTTACTCGCAATAGCACAAAAATTCGGGTATAATGATGCTATAATTCATTCACCTAGAGAGAGATTTATTCCCATGACTCAAAAAACCCCCCGCGCCATCGCTTTAGTTGGGATGGCTGGCTCTGGAAAGACGATTTGTGCCAAGCATTTAGAATCGCGTGGATTTTATCAATTCCGATTTGGGAGCATTGTCACCGATGAGGTGACACGACGCGGATTGCCCATCAATCCTGATAATGAACGGACTGTGCGCGAAGAATTTCGGGCAAATGAAGGCATGGATGCCATCGCCAAGCGAGCCTTACCGCACCTGCAAACTGCGCTTCAAAAGCATCAAAGCATCATCATAGATGGGTTATATAGCTTTAGCGAATATAAAACCTTGCGTCCTATTTTGGGGGATGATATGGTCATCATCGCTATTTTTTCGCCGCGTCAATTGCGTTATGGACGGTTGGCGAATCGTCCCGATAGACCACTCACCGCCCACGAAGCCGAAATGCGCGATTATGCCGAAATTGAAAATATCGAAAAAGGCGGACCGATTGCCATTGCCGATTACACCCTGATGAACGACGGCACATCTGATGAATTATTAGCGCGTTTAGATGATTTATTGAATCAACTCGGAGTGAAACCATGAATCACATTTTGCCAGCCCCATTCGCATGGTGTGATATTCCAGAAGGGGATGTCACCTTAATAGGAAGCGCAGGATTCAAAGAAAAAACCGATTATATCCCCTATAAACAGGCGATAACCTTTCGTGTGCCTGCATTTTCCATATCCAAATACCTGATTAGCAATGCTCAATACGCTAAATTTATTGAGGCGGGCGGGTATGATGAGAAAAAATGGTGGACTGATGCGGGGTGGGATGCGAAAACAAACGGCATTGAGCGCGTGAATGGGGTTTGGACACCGAGTAATGAAGCATGGGTGCATCCAGAATGGTGGACACATCGCGGATTCAATGCGCCAGATGCGCCTGTGGTGGGCGTGTCGTGGTACGAGGCGATTGCCTTTTGTAATTGGTTAAGTGATGTATCTGCCGAGACCATCACCTTGCCCACCGACCAGCAATATCAACGTGCCGCACAAGGCGATGATAACCGCGCCTATCCGTGGGGTGATGAATGGGGAGACGAAGATAATTGGTATGATGCGGGCGATTATTCGGGTAAGCACCCATTAGTGAATCAATTTGAAGGCGAAGTGGATAGCCCATTTGGGGTTGTTCACATGGCGAGCGATGCTTGGAAATGGTGTTTGACGCAATATCACACAGGCGAGAACACATTAGAGGGTGATGCTGACCGAATCATTTTGGGTGGGCAAACATTCGCTGTCACACAGCGTAAAGAGCATCACCCCGCCATGCGCGATGATATTCATGCCTTTTTCATCGTCAAATTATCATAGGAGCGCCCCATGACAACACCAATTGACACCCTATTACCAACCCCATTCGCATGGGTACACATCCCCGCAGGCAATGTGACTTTAACCGTTGGGGATAAAAATTCGTACCTGAAAGCAGATACCACATTCGATTTACCCGCGTTTCATATCGCAAAATATCCGATAACCAATGCCCAATATGCCAAATTTATAGAGGTGGGCGGGTATGATGAGAAAAAATGGTGGACAGATGCGGGATGGCGGGCGCGTTCTGAAGGGTGGGATGTTGCCGAAAATGCACAAAAATCGGGAATCGCATGGTCAGCGCCACGCTTTTGGGATGACCCACAATTCAACAGTGCTGATTATCCTGTGGTGGGCATATCGTGGTATGAAGCAATCGCGTTTTGTGCGTGGTTATCGGATACGACAGGCACAACCATCATCCTACCCAGCGAACAGCAATGGCAACGCGCCGCACAAGGTGATGATAACCGTGAATATCCATGGGGAAATGAATTTGACCCCAGCCGATGCAATACGAC
>CALDGT010000300.1 GCA_937942935.1 uncultured Chloroflexota bacterium
CTCTCATAGGCTCTTCATATTGCCAAAGTTCAGCGAGGGCTAATTAGCCCTCATTTTTATTCTTGGATAGGTGTAACAGACACAATGTGGGTGGTGTCTTTTTGTTTGGGTATACGAATTGTTAAAATGCCCGATTTTAGGCTCGATTTGGCGTTTACAGAAACAACAGGATGCGGAAGGCTTAAACTGCGTTGAAATGCGCCGAAGACCCGTTCACGATGAAAATAAGCACTTTCTGGAACATCAGATGAAGGCGTTGTTTCACCTTTAATAGTGAGTGTATTCGATTCCATACTCACCTCTAAGCTATTTGCGACTAATCCAAAGAGTGATTCTGTTTGAATAACAATATCATCACCTTGTTCGTAAATGTCAACGGCGGGGAATGTGCTTGGTAGCACATTCCGAATGCCTTGTTGAATCGTGCGCGTGAGATTGTTTTTTAGATTTGCCAATTCTTTTAGTGGGTCAAACTTTGGGTCACTCATTTAATCTCTCTCATTTCGCCTGATTCTTATAATCAAAGAAACGATACCCAACACCGCGTTCTGTGAGGATATATTTAGGATTTGCGGGGTCTTCTTCAACCTTTTCGCGCAAATAATTTACATACAGGCGCACATAATGCGCTTCATCACGATACTCATATCCCCAGACCTTTGCCAAAATCTGGTCGTGTGGAATAGTCCAGCCTGCATTTTCAATGAGGTGATATAACAACCGATATTCAGTCGGGCGGAGTTTTATATGTTCACCATTTACGATAACTTCGCGCCGATTAAAATCTACCTGTAAACGGTCATCTATTTTGAGTACCGCCTGACTTGGTGAACTGCTTGGCATTTCTGCACGACGCAAAACAGCCTTAATTCTGCTAGAGAGTTCTCTGGGTCCAAATGGCTTTGTAATATAATCATCTGCGCCAAGTTCTAAGCCGTAGACCTTATCATTTTCTTCGCCTTTAGCGGTGAGCATGATAACTGGAATTGTTGAAAACTCGCGCAACATACGAAGTGTTTCAAAGCCGTCTAAATCGGGCATCATAACATCGAGTAAAACAACATCGGGTAATTTTGTGCGAATCGCCTCAAGTGCTTCTAAACCATTATGTGCCTCTACAACCTGATAACCCTCTAATTCCAGATTCATGCGGATAAACCCAATCATGCGGATTTCATCATCCACCACCAAAACACGATTTGCGTTATGACGATTAGGTTTAGGTAATTTTGACGATGCCATAAACTAACAACCTTTAATCTGTACGGAATGGTAATGGGAATTCAATTTCGTCATCTGGGCTTGGCAATACCTGAATATAATTGATACGCCAAAGCGGAAAAATTACAGTGGTCACACCTTCATCAAATAACGAAAGCTCTTTATCTGACCGTTCACGCGGATTCTTACCCAAAATCATGGTATCGTGCATGGATGGCATTTCATCCACATCCACTTTTATTGGCTCAGAATTAGAGATATGCAATAGCAAGCTAATCATTCATGCCTCCAGCTAAATTTGAAAATAAAGATGAGCAATCAATTTGCCAAACCGAATTTCGTCACCGTCCCGCAATACTCTTGGTTGATTGGGAGTGAGCCGTTGCCCATTTAGGTTTGTGCCATTGGCGCTCCCCATA
>CALDGT010000301.1 GCA_937942935.1 uncultured Chloroflexota bacterium
TGAATCCCTGTCACTTTTGGATTCACGGCATAGGTGAATAGGGGATGATACAACGGAATGGCGACAGCTTTTTCGATGAATTCGCGTTGAAAATTATGATAAAAAATGGTGCGATTTGTCCCATTCACATCACGGCGAGCGCGTTCTAGTGCTTCGCTGATTGTACGGTCGCTCACACCGCCATAATTTTTACCATCGGGATATTGTCCTTCATGCCAGAACGCATACACATCAGGGTCTGCATCGCCCTCTTTAGATAACTCGACAATGACTGTATCAAATTCACCACTATCTAGGCGTGTGTTAAAGGTATCTACATCTACGGCTTCGACGGTAGCAATGATATTCAATGCTCGCCATTGTGCTGAGATTTCGTTTGCTAAATTAACCAATTCTGGTCTATCTATGGTGAGGATATTAAAGGTCAGAATGGGCGCATCACCTGTCCCAAGTCGTTGTGCGACAATCGCTAATTCTGATTGGGCAAAACTAAAATTTGTTTGCCATTGGGCATTAATTTCGTCACCATAGGCGTATGCCCAAGAGATGGGCGGGATGGGGCTATCGGCGCGAATGGCGATATTGAACTGTGTTTTTTCGATGATACTAGTACGGTCTAATCCTGCGACAAGGGCTTGGCGTACCCGTTCATCTTGGAAATATTCAACACTATCGCGCCCCCAATTGAATAATAATGTCCCCAAGACAGCCTCATAACTGGTATAGGGTGTGACTAGATATGCAAAATTGAGCAAATCGAGGCGTTCTTGGGCATTACGGGTGGCATAAGCATCAATTTCGCCTGATTGTAACCCTGCGAGGACACTGGCATAATCGGGATACAAACGGAAACTGATTCGTTCTAGTCCATACCCTGTTGCGCCTTCTGGGCGTAGCCGATAATTTTGAGAAACGCGCAAATCTACTGCGCGAATTGTCCCATTTTCAATCCGAATGGCTTCGAGTTGATAAGCCCCTGTGCCGATAGGCGATAAATTAAAGGGATGGCTGGCGAGTTGAGTGGCGTTTGTGCCACGCAACGCATGTTCAGGTAAAATACCAATTCGCATGGCTTCTGGGAAGGTAGCGAGCGGTTGTGCGAGACGGAATCGGAGCAGATGGTCTGTTACTTTTTCGACTTCGACTGTGCGCCAAAAGTTGCCTAATGCTTCTGCACCATCAAAATCAGGCGATTGGAGCAAAGACACGGTATACACGACATCATTTGCGGTGAATGGGATGCCATCTTGCCACACGACATCTGTCCGTAGCGACACCATATATTCTAAGCCATCAAATGCGACCACCCATTCAGTTGCCAAATTGGGGACAATTTCGCCATATTGATTAATTTTGGTCATGCCCTCAAAGATGAGCGACGTAATATCCGCTTCAGATGGATTGAGGCTGGCATATAACGGATTTAATCGCATGACCTGCCCAACTAACCCTTCACGATAGGTTGTAATTCCTTCAACCACCTGTGGGACAGGATTAATATCGTTAACAGGTTGTTGAGGGGTATCGGTTGGGGTCGGTGTTGGTACATTTCCCACTGCTTGGGTTGGTGCGGGTGTATTGACGGTTGCGGGGGCAGGGGTGTTATTTGAACGAGTGATGATAAAACTGGTGACAAAGAGAATAATCGCAA
>CALDGT010000302.1 GCA_937942935.1 uncultured Chloroflexota bacterium
CACGATTTATTTTCATGAGATTTTCCTCTGTTGGTTATGATACTCCTTGCATATCATAACATGATAATCGTTGATATAACCCCAAAAAAGTTAGGTGATATTTTTATCATTTGGCGTTTTCGCTAGATATAGCATCAAAACTGGCACACTGGTGAATGGCAAGCCTTAGCATCCTCATAAGATTCATGATTAGTCCCATTCTGATAGAATTTGTTGGACTTGACGATGCAATTCTGGAATGGAAACTATCACAGTAGCCCATAATAAATCTAAATCTACTTCAAAATACGCATGTGTGAGCCGATTTCGCATCCCCCGAATTTGCGCCCATTTCACATCAGGATATTTTTCGCGCACCGATGATGAAATATGGTTTGCCGCCTCACCAATAATTTCGACAAGGCGAGTGAGTGCTAATTGTAGTAGCCTGTCATTGTTAAATTCTGCGCGAGTTTTATCCCCTAAAAAACGGATAATTTCGGTTGTGCTATCCAAAATATGGTGTAAGCGAACATGGTCATTTAGGGCGCTCATAAACCAGCACCGCCTCTTTGAGGACATCATCCCGAAAATACCGACTCAATTCATTTGGCGTGCGTAGGTCAACCTGCTTGCCGACTAAATCCGATAACTCGGTTTCCATGCCGATTATATCCAACAATGTGATTGGCATATTTGGGATGAACTGGACTAATAAATCAATATCTGATTCGGCATGAAAATCATCGCGTAATGCCGACCCAAACACCGATAATGTTTGAATGGGATAGGCTTGGCAATAGTCTTGAATTATTTTTAATGGCAACTTAATCATAACATCACCTCTTTTACTCATTATATCCTAAAAATTCGGCTACTGCCTCTTGATACGCCTCTGGTGCTTCTAAATGCACCGTATGACCGACATTTGGCATGACCACCAACCGCGCATGGGGGATTTTTTGCGCCATTTCCGCGCCAATTGCCCTGAATTTAGCATCTTTTTCGCCTGTGATGAGCAGGACGGGCATGGTTAATTCGGCTAATCGGTCTCCGAAATAGGGTTGTACGCCTGTCCCCATCCCGCGCAGGCTATTGGCGAGTCCGAGAGGGTTATTTTTCAACCGATTCCCCCGTAGCGATGCTTTTATATCCGCCGATTGCGAATCCCACAGGGGCAAATTTTCCCATTCAGCCACAAATGCCTCGATTCCACCAGATAAAATGCGCTCCGCAAGGGCTTCATCACTTTTCACCCGCGCCTCACGTTCTGATGTAGTCGCAATCCCCGCCGAGCTACTTTCGAGGATGAGCCGATTCACTTTTTCGGGGTGAGATAAGGCGAATCCGAGCGCCAAGCGCCCTCCCATCGAATAACCCAACACGGTGCAGGATGTGATATTCAGGTGTGCCAACAAAGCAGATAAATCGGCGATGGCATTTTTCATCTGGTAGCGGGCGGGGTCTGGTGGGGAGATGGTCGCGCCGTGTCCGAGTAAATCGGGCGCAATCAGGCGATGATTATGCGCCAAATGGGGCAGGTGTTGGATGAATGACGCGCCATCGCCTGTGAATCCATGTAGGATGAGGATGGGGTCGCCTGTGCCTGCTTGATGAATAGCATATGGGATGTCGTTGAGGGTGAGAGATGCCATGTGTTTATTTTCCATGTGATAATCGGCTATAATCATAGTATATACACCCACCACGAAAGGAATCCCGCACATGACCAAACTCTGGCGCACATTTTGGACGCACGCCCTATATTGGCGCTTTTGGTTATTCCAGCGTCATCGGTATGATAACTTATCGCTCGAAAAAATTGGCGAAATTCCCTTGCTCATTTTGCCACAGGTATTTAATCC
>CALDGT010000303.1 GCA_937942935.1 uncultured Chloroflexota bacterium
AGATGTGATATGACATATTTGTTTCGATTGGTTTTATTGTCGGGTATATTGATATTAGGCATCACTATAGCTGTCATTTCTTCTGCAAATGAGCCAAAACCAGAAACTCCAGAAGATAATGCTTGTTATGAAGGCGGGGTGATGGAATATAAGTGCGATACCGACTGGGAATGGACTTGTGGCTGGTATTTGGCACGCTGGATGAATGCTGGTGGCTGGCAAGGTAATTATATCATGCCAATGGATTGTGTTATTTTGAAGCTATTGCAACCGAGAGGAACTATTTATCCCTTAGCCTTTCCAACACTAACACCGACCACCACACCAACCATTACAACAACCACTACACAGACAACCACACCAACTATTATATCTACAGCTATACAAACCAACACACCCACCAACACACCCACCAACACACCCACCAATACACCCACCGACACACCCACCGACACACCCACCAATACACCCACCAATACACCCACCGACACACCCACCAATACACCCACCGACACACCCACCAATACACCCACCGACACACCCACCAATACACCCATCAATACACCCACCAGTACGCCGACTGACACACCGACCTATACACCGACACCAGCATAATAAGATGCACCCAATCAAAGCTAATGGGATAATTTATGCCCAATGGCTTTAAAAATGTCCGAAAATGATTCTCCCCTCTTGACCCTCACGTTACGTTATGGTTTATGCTGTAAGATGAGTGTTGAGAGGGAATTTTTTTATGTATACCGTCAAACAAATTGCAGAACTCGCCAATATCAGCATCCGCACCCTGCATTATTATGATGAAATTGGGTTATTACACCCTGCCAAAGTGGGTACAAATGGGTATCGGTATTATGATGAAAATGCACTGTTGCGGTTGCAACAAATTTTGCTCTATAAAGAAATGGACATAGAGCTAAATCAGATAAAAGATATTCTGGATAACCCCGATTTTGATATGGCTCAGGCATTACATCAGCACCGAAAAATACTCATGCACCGCGCCAATCGGTTAGCAGACCTCATCAGCACCGTAGAAAATACGATTGTTCATTTGGAGAAAGGTACACCCATGAGCCAGAAAAAATTGTTTCAGGGATTTAATGACGAAGAACAAAAAGAATATGAACGCGAAGCGCGTTTGCAATATGGTCCCGATAATGTTAATGAATCTATTCGGCGTTGGAAAAGTTATAGCGAAGCTCAGAAAAAAGCGATTATGGATGAAGGCAATGTCATTTATACCGACATCATCAAAGCGATTGAGGGTGGCACACCACCCGAAGCCGTTGGAGATTTGGTTGAGCGTTGGCATGAGCATTTGCGTTATTTTTATGAGCCAACCTACGATATTTTGCGTGGGTTAGGCGATTTATATACCACCGACCCGCGCTTTATGGCGAATTTTCATGATATGCACCCCGAATTAGCGGAATATATGAAGTTGGCGATTAATCATTATGTGGATGAGTTGGAATATGCCGAAATTGAGAGATTATTGGCAGAAGATGAAACAAATAAACGGGGTAATGTGTGATAGGTGCATCTGTGTCACGGTGGCACATACGCTTTGTCAAATGCGGTGGCATGTATGCTTTGCCGAATGCGGTGGCATGTATGCTTTGCCGAATGCGGTGGCACATACGCTTCGCTAGTGCCACCCTACTAACATATTGGGATTGTAGGGCAGGACTAGCATCGCGTATGTCCTGCCGTGTCCCACCGATGTATCATCCCAAAATCAAAAACGAGAGGGTTTGCCTCTCGTCTTTTTTATCTGTATGAACCCGATTCCGACTAAATATCGAGATAGAGTTGGAATTCGTATGGGTGTGGGCGCATCGCAACGGGGTCTGCTTCTTCGCTACGTTTGTAATCAATGTAGCTATCAATGATGTCTTGGGTGAAAACACCACCTTCAAGCAAGAAGGCATGGTCTTTTTCGAGTTCAGACAAAATGGCGTGCAAACCACCTTCGGGAACGGTCTTGGTCTTGATATTGGCTTCATAGAGGTTCATATCCATCGCTTCGCCCGGGTGAATCTTGTTTTTGATGCCGTCTAAACCAGCCAACAACATGGCGGGGAAGGCATAATAGGGGTTAGCAGATGGGTCTGGGAAGCGGACTTCCACACGTTTCGATTTTGGTGTGTTGTGATACATCGGGATACGGATGGCGGCAGAACGGTTACGGTTTGAATACACCAAATTCACGGGTGCTTCATAACCGGGTACCAAACGGCGGTAGCTGTTGGTGGTTGGGTTGGTAAATGCCATCAACGCATGAGCATGTTTAAGGATACCACCGATGTAATAGAGTGCCATTTCGCTGAGGCTGGCATATTTATCGCCATAGAAGAGGGGGACACCATCTTTCCACAGGCTTTGGTGGCAGTGCATACCCGACCCGTTATCTGCAAAGAGGGGTTTGGGCATGAAGGTTGCCAATAAGCCATGACGGGCGGCGACATTTTTCACGATGTGTTTGTACAATTGTACTTGGTCTGCCATTTTGAGCATCGTATCGAAGCGCATATCAATTTCGGCTTGACCACCACCACCGACTTCGTGATGGTGAACTTCAATGACAATACCCATTTTTTCCATCATTTCAACCATTTCGGCGCGGACATCATGTGTCTTGTCGAGTGGTGGAAGTGGGAAGTAACCTTCTTTAATACGGTTCAAATACACCATCGAGGCATCATTAGAACCGCTATTCCAGAAACCTTCGTGAGAGTCAATATAATAACGGCTCACATTGGGTCCGACTTCATAGCTCACATTGCTAAAGATGAAAAATTCGGCTTCTGGTCCAAAATAAACAGTATCTGCCAAGCCCGTGGTTTTCAGATAGGCTTCGGCACGTTTGGTGATACCGCGTGGGTCACGTCCATAGGCTTCATGAGTGATAGGGTCGTAAACATCACACAAAAAGGCGATTGTCTTTTTGGCAAAGAATGGGTCAATAACTGTTGTTTCCAAATCCGCCTTCAGGATGAGGTCAGATTCATTGATGGCTTGGAAACCGCGCACGCTAGAACCATCAAAACCAAACCCAGCCTCAAAACTACCTTCATCCAAAATGCCGATAGGAGAGGTAAAGTGATGAATCACGCCTTTTAAGTCGGTGAAACGAATATCTACTTCTTCGACACCATTGGCTCTTGCCCAATCCAACAAGGCTTTGGGGGACTTACGCGCATCTGCAGGAGGAACAAACGACATACTATCTACTCCATTCGCTTGAACAACATTGTTTATAGAACAGAATACATTATAGACAAGCGACAGAAAATTATAGGGGAAAAAATAGCCCAAAATTGAAAATGTCTTTTGTGAAAAGTAACCAAAAAGTGATGGGGCAAGGGGTATCATTTGGGCAAAATGTCCATAATTCACAAGCACGAGACAAACAGATATAAGAACTTTGGGGGATTTATCGGCGGACTTTCGTAATTTATGTTACACTGTTAGCAGAAATGGTTCTGTCTTTTTTAGAAAGGTATCGGTTGTATGCGTAGACTACTCCCCGCCCTTTTGCTGTTGCTGGTGATGGTCGTCTTTACCAGCGTAAATGTGACTTTGGCACAAGACCAAACACAAAACACAGGGCAAACTGTTCATGTGGTACAAGCAGGCGAAAATTTATACCGTATTTCGTTGCGGT
Source organism: uncultured Chloroflexota bacterium (assembly GCA_937942935.1). Taxonomy (GTDB): domain Bacteria; phylum Chloroflexota; class Anaerolineae; order Aggregatilineales; family Phototrophicaceae. The sequence continues at coordinate 3,689 of CALDGT010000303.1, forward strand.
ATGGCGTTTCTATGACTGCTATTCAGCAAGCCAACAATATCGCAAATCCCAATCTGATTTTTGTTGGACAACGACTCATCATCCCAACTGGTGGCACAACACCCCCAACCAATCCGCCCACCAATCCCCCCCCCACTAACCCCACCACCTATACAGTCAAGCGGGGTGACACATTAGGCAGTATTGCCCGTCAATTTGGTACAACTGTACAAGCCCTTGCATCGGCAAATCGGATTGCAAATCCCAATCTCATTTATCCCGGTCAGGTATTAACAATTTCTGGTGGCACAACACCCCCAACTAATCCGCCCACCAACCCACCAACCAATCCGCCGACTAATCCGCCTGTTTCGGGTGGCTTTGAACTCGGTGGGCATGTAGATGGATTCCGCTATCCAGACCAAATGCGTGGTGCAGGCATGACTTGGGTCAAAAAGCAACTGGTTTGGTCGCAAGGTCAACCCGCCAGCATCGCCCAATCCATGATTGACCAAGCACGGAGCATGGGATTCAAGATTTTGCTCGGCATTACAGGCGACCCCGCCCAACTGGGTGCAAATCGAACACAATATATTCAAGATTTCTCGACATTTTTGGCGGGTGTGGCGGCGTTGAATCCAGATGGCATCGAGATTTGGAATGAACCCAATATTGACCGTCAGTGGCCCGCAGGGCAAATTAGTGGTGCGGCATATACCGAAATGCTCCGCGCTGGGTATACCGCCATCAAAAATGCGAATCGCAATGTGTTGGTGATTAGTGCCGCCCCTGCCCCAACAGGCGCAGAAGGCGCATTCCCCGGACGTGTGGTGAATGATGACCGTTTCATCCGCGATATGGCGAATAATGGCGCGGCAAACTTTATGGATTGTGTTGGTGTGCATTATAACGAAGGCATTTTGCCCCCAACCGCCACCAGTGGCGACCCGCGTGGCAATAGCAGTCATTATTCGCGTTACTACCCAACAATGGTGAGTGTATACTCGACCACTTTCCCCGGTAAAGCCTTATGCTTCACTGAATTGGGCTACCTTACCCCACAAGGTTTGGGTCCGCTTCCTGCGGCATTCGCTTGGGCGGCAAATACCACCGTCACCAATCAAGCCGAATGGTTGGCAGGTGCGGTTCGCCAAGCGCGTTCTAGCAACCTCATTCGGTTGATGATTATTTGGAATGTAGATTTCACCCGCTACGACAGCGACCCCATGGCAGGGTATGCCATCATCCGTCCAGATAACACTTGCCCTGCGTGTAACACCATTCGCTCGGCAATGGGACTATAAGTCTGCTATTGCATCAAGAGGCTAACAAAAAGCACAGACCAATTATCTGTGCTTTTTGTTTTGTGATGAAAATCGGTTATGATGATAATAGACATCAAAGTTATCCAATGAGTTGTCATCATGCTCAGTTTTGCGATTTTAATTTTGCAATTGTGGTCATTCACGGGCATCGCGCTGTTACTTCATTATGCCACCCCACGCATTGGATTAGCGCCGATGTTTTTTTATCTGTCTGCTATTATTACCCTGTTAAATCCGGGAGAGTTATTAGCCCTTTTCATTGAACCATTTCCGGGTGTGGTTATCCGCACAGGAGCGCATGTCTTTGTCCCTGTGTTATTGGTCATGTTATTGGTGTTATATGTCGCCAATGGCACATCTTTGGCGCAATTGGTGTTATACGCCATGACTGGGGTGAATGCCCTCATTTTCATCGTATTGAGTTTTATCCTCATTTATATGCACCTATCTGATGTCACAATTCCAGTCACGGGCTTTGTAACGGTTAATCGGACACTAGATACCCGTTTTTTGCGTGGGTTAGTCGCATCTACGTTTGCCTTCTTTGGTGATACATTCATCATGATCATCTTTTATCAATGGACACGTAACCGATTTTCTAAAATCCCCTTGTGGTTAACTATCACCATGACGCTAATTTTGTCTTTATGGACAGATTCAATCCTTTATAATGTCTTCGCAAATTTAGGCACAGAACGGTTTCGGCTTTGGCTACCGGGTGATATATTGGCAAAAACATTAGCTGGGTTTGTTGTCGCCCCCTCTATTACCTACTATCTGACAGTCATCGCCCCAAAGTCACCGTCATTTCAGGGGAACGAAAAACGCCCAACATTAGATGTGCTGATGGGAATGTTTGGGGGTGTAAAGAAAAGTCTCACAATTTTGCAAGAACAAATTCATGAGAAAGAATTGGCACTCACATCTGCCCGTGAGCGCGTTAAATTATTGCAAGATATGGTACGCGATGCTTCACATGACCTCAAATCGCCAGTAACATCCTTGCTCATCAAAATTCATTTGTTAGAACGCGCCAAAGATGAGATTACGCGGGCGCGTTATTTAAATGAACTCAAAAATCAATCGCAACAACTCTCGTCTTTGATAGATGATTTATTCACACTTGCCCGTTTAGATAGCAGTCGCATTGGCGATAAAAATCAGGTGAATATGATTCATATTGGTGAGCATGTGTATCGGATTTTTTATCCGATTGCAGAAGAAAATCAGGTTCACTTAGAATTTACACATCCCGATAATCCTATTTTATATCATGGTATCCCCGATGAAATTGAACGTATCTTTCTCAACCTTGTGGGAAATGCCATTCGTTATACCCGCGAGGGAAAAGTGATTTTGGATGTGCATGAAGATGAAGAATCGGTCTTTATCACCGTCAAAGATACAGGAATCGGAATTCATGATGATGATTTGCCTCATATTTTTAATCGGTTCTTTCGGTCAAAAACTGCCAAAGAGCATGGGATTCATGGCACAGGCTTGGGTTTGCCCATCGTCAAGACAATTGTAGATTTGCATCATGGCGATATACATGTCGAGAGCATCGTTAACATTGGGACGACATTCACCATCAGTTTGCCAAAAAAATCTGCCCCAAACCACAATTAAGTTTCTTTTGCCCCCCAAAAATAGGTGGTATTTTTACCAGTATTTGTGCATACAATGAAATTTGTAGCACAAGTCTATCTGTGCATAAATTCATCATTATTATGATGAGGCGGTGGTTTATGAAGTTGGCATTGTTGTTGAAGCCATTGAATCAGTTTGTATATGCTTTTCTTGGTTTTGTCATAGGGGTCTTATTTTTTCCGTTCTTGATATATACATCGCATGACACACTCGATTTTCTGATAAACCTCATCCCAGAAGCCACAGGGATATTCTTTACAATCGTCATCTTAGACCAGATTGTCCATCACCGAGCAGATGAACGCCACAAGACAATTTTATTAGAGCAATTGGGGAGCAAAATCAATTTAGTCGCCGTGAGCGCCGCCGAGCAATTGTGGGCATATCATTGGTGGTGGGATGGTACACTCAGCAAAGCACAACTTGAGAAAGCCGATTTACGCGGGGTAGATTTTGCAAAAGCCAACCTAACAGGCGCACGCTTGGCACATCCTCGTTATGGAGAAGCCATTTTTGATGAAACAACTATTTTGCCAGATGAAAGTCGGTGGGCAAAAGATACAGATATGACCGTCTTTACCGATAAAGACCACCCCAATTATTGGCGAGGTTATGGCTTGCGTTATAGCAATAACCGAAAAACCAATTTCAAAAATGCCAATTTGCGCGGGGCAGACTTGCGTGATGCCGATTTTAGAGGCGCAGATTTTAGCCATGCCGATTTATCTGGCGCACGCCTAGACCACTCAAAAATAAACGGGGCAAATTTTAGTCATGTCTTATTTGATGAGCGAACAACTTTACCCGATGGCACGACATGGAATCCGGAATGTGATGTATGTCGGTTTGGAGTTATCATTAAAAATGGTGACAGTCACGAGAATAGTGTCTGCCAAATCGAAGAAAAATAATCTACAGAGAGCGATATATTATGAGCATTGGCAAATTTTTGGGCGGGGTTGGGGCGCTCATCTATAATCCCGCCGATAACACCTATCTGATGTTACAACGGTCTAGTGCCAAAGATGTTGGCGCAGGCAAATGGGAGTGTGTGACAGGGCGTGTAGACCAAGGTGAAGGTTTTGAACAAGCCGTTTTGCGTGAGGTCAAAGAAGAAATTGGTGTTGATGTGATATTAGATATGCTCATTGGAACGACTCATTTTTATCGGGGTGAAGCGATAGATGCCAATGAACTCATCGGCGTATTTTATGGATGTCGTCTCAAAAATCCAGACGAGCCTATCCAAATTAGCGCCGAACATTCGCAATACAAATGGATGACTCATGAAGAAATGATGACACTCTTTTCTGATAAAGCGCATCAGTGGATTCTGCACCTCATTGAACGCGACCAAATTATGCGCCAATGGTTGCCACAAGAACTCATCACTGTTTTTCATCAAGAAGGGTTTGAAATTTGAGCAAGCGTTGACCATCCGTAGCCTAATCATCGTCAAAACGTGCGCCTTATATCCCCAAAAAGGCATACAATAGAAATATATCGTTATGATTTCCTTATCCATTGAATATGTCGTAGAGATTGCCATGGCAAGCCCTTACATCGTCCATTATTTTAGGGATAAGGATATAGAAATGAGATAAAGGGGAAGCACACATGAAATTATGGCGCTGGTTCAAAAAACGCAAGCGGATTCAAAAAATTGGCATTATTTTAGGGTCATTATTGGTTGCATTTGGGATATTCATCTATTTTTATGTGTTTGCGGGGTTGCCCTCTATTTATGACATCGCAAATGGTTATCAACTCCCCGCCACACGCATTTATGACCGTAATGGTTTGTTGCTGTATGAAATTCGCCCGCCAAATGAATATGGTGGTCTGAACAGTGTGATTGCGCTGGAAAATATTCCCAAGCATTGCCAACATGCCGTCATCGCCACAGAGGATGAAAATTATTATTATCATCCGGGTGTGGATATTGTCGGCATGGTGCGGGCATTGTGGATAAATTTGCAAGGCGGAGAAGTGTTGGCGGGCGGTAGTACCATCACCCAACAAACGGCGCGGTTACTCCTCTTAGACCCCACCAATCGGCTAGAACGTAGCCTACAGCGCAAACTTAAAGAGATGGCATTGGCATTACAACTACAAATGGCATATAGCAAAGATGATATTTTGGAATTGTATCTGAATCAAAATTATTTTGGCAATTTGGCGTATGGCATCGAAGGTGCGGCACGAACATACTTTGCAAAATCAGCAGACGCATTATCATTGGCGGAATGTTCGTTATTGGCGGGACTGATGCAAAACCCCACCTATTATGACCCTTTCACCAATCTGGAAAATGCCAAAGAACGGCAACAAATTGTGTTGGGGCTGATGGTGCAAAATAATTACATCACCCAAGCTGAAGCCGATTCTGCCTTTGGAGATGAATTGCAATTCGCCGCCACTCGCTTTCCAATCGAAGCGCCACATGCAGTTATGGCAGTTTGGGAAATTTTGGAGCGCGAGTATCCCGAAGCCCTCTATACACGCGGTTTAGATGTGGTCACAACCATTGACCTCAAATGGCAAAATAGCGCCCAAAATATTATGCAACGCCAACTCAATGCGATTAACCACCCCGTTTCCATCAATAAACAGCCCGCCAATGCCAATAATGCCGCATTAGTGGCATTAGACCCCTACACAGGTCAAATTCGCGTATTATTGGGCAGTCCAGATTATTTTGATGAATCTATAGATGGGGCATTAAACGCCGCTTATGCGTACCGGCAACCGGGGAGCGCATTAAAACCCTTCACGTATGCCGCCGCCATGAACCCGAATTTGCAAAATCCGATGACACCCGCCACCATGCTACTCGATGTCAAAACACCATTTGTCACGCGCAAGCTCGAAAGTTATGTCCCTGCTAATTATGGTTTAGTGGAACACGGTCCCGTCTCATTGCGCGAATCATTGGCATCCTCTTATAACATCCCCGCCGTCCAAGCCTTAAATTATGTGGGATTGCAAGCGATGATTACCCTCTCGGCAAATGCAGGCATGGATAACCTCATCAATAATACCCAAGTGGATTTATCCATCACACTCGGCGGGGGTGAAGTCCGCCTGATTGATATGGTGCAAGCCTATAGCATCTTCCCCAATGGCGGGTATGCCATTGACCTGAGCCTCATCACCAATATCACCACGGCTGATGGCGAAATATTATATGAATGGCAACCACCACAACTCACCAATCGCATTTTAGATGAACGGGTTGCCTTCCTTATCACCGATATTTTGAGCGATAATTATGCGCGGATGGGTGGCTTTGGGTTAAATAGCGCCCTGCGGATTGACCGCCCTGCCGCCGCCAAAACAGGCACAACTACAGACTTGCGTGATAATTGGATTGTTGGATACACACCCAATTTAGTCGTAGGGGTTTGGGTTGGCAATGCCGATAATAGCGCGATGATTGAATCTACCGGTGTCACAGGTGCCGCGCCGATTTGGAATCATTTCATGCGTGATATTTTGCTCGGACAGCCCAAACTCGAATTTGATATTCCAGAAGGGGTTGTTCGCGCCGAAGTGTGTCATATCAGTGGATTATTGCCCACCCCTGCTTGCCCACAAACACGAATGGAATGGTTTATTGAAGGGACTGTCCCAACAGAATATGATAATTTGTATCAATTTTTCACACTCGACAGTCGCTCAGGCGGACTCGCCACAGCCGATACACCCGCCGAAAATCGGGTAGAACGCGCCTTTTTGATATTACCCCAAGAAGCGCAAGCATGGGGAGAACGCAATGGGGTGCGACAAGTGCCAATCGGCGCAGTGTATACCCTACCCGATGAAGATGCAGGCACACGGCTACTCGCACCTGACCCGTATTCGATATTCCAAATTGCGCCGAGTGTACCGATTGAAACCCAACGGATAAAATTTCGCGCCGCCACGTCAGGCGAAGCACAACAAG
>CALDGT010000304.1 GCA_937942935.1 uncultured Chloroflexota bacterium
ATACGCCATTGATTATCCTCATAATGCAAAAGAATTTCATTGTTGCGTTTTAAGAATTCTTTCTTAAATGTGTAATCATTTTCATTTTGTTTTCCTATGATAAAACCATAGGTATATTCTGTTTGGTCAATTTCACAGACAATTTCAATGCTCATATCATCATTAGTACGAACACGGTTAACTAAGCGATTTATTCCCCCTCTGTTGAATAAGGCATTATCCAAGCTAAACATACATAGGTTCAAGAAGCGCAACACATCCACAAAATTACTTTTGCCAGAGCCATTTGCACCCACTAAAACGGTTAAATCTTCTAACTCCACCGTCAAATCAGTGATGCTACGGTAATTTTTAATCGTGATGCTTTTGATGCGCCTCTTGAGCATGAGATTTTCCTCTATCTAATTAGTAGCTGGGCATAGTGGGGTCAATTTCTTTTGCCCATGCCAAAATGCCACCCTCTACATTATACAACTTAGCACCATCATACCCGATTTCACGGAGCATGTGAATTACATCGGCGCTACGCTTTCCAGAACGGCAATGCACGATGATTTCGGTGTCCATCGGCAAATCTGCAAGGACTGTTTCTTCGCGCAATTTTCGCCCTGCCAACACCGCATTTTTTGCGGCTTGAATCGTGCCTTTGGGGATGCGGAGTGTCCCGTCTAATGCCGAAATTGCCCATTCATGCGGGTCGCGTACATCCAAAATGAGGGTTTTATCGCCATCATCAATCCGCGTTTTCAATTCACGTACCGTCATCACGCGCATATCATCATCAGTGGGAATATCGCTACTATACAAACTGTTATCATGGGCAGGCGCACCACAGAACATTTCGTAATCAATCAATTCGACTTGTTCGGGCGGGATACTGCACACAGGGCAGTTTGCATTTTTATGCACTTTGATAGTTGTAAAGCTCATTTCGAGCGCATCATACAATAACATGCGCCCAATCATCGGCTCACCAATGCCCAAAAGCAGTTTGATGGCTTCGGTAGCTTGCATCGTGCCAATTGTACCGGGTAAAATTCCTAATACACCACCTTCTGCACAACTGGGGACAAGCCCCGGAGGGGGTGGTTCTGGGAACATACACCGATAGCATGGTCCCACTTTGGGATAGAACACGCTCAATTGACCTTCAA
>CALDGT010000305.1 GCA_937942935.1 uncultured Chloroflexota bacterium
ATTGTGGCAAGCAACTATCGGGTTATGTGGGACGTTGCCCCAATTGCGGGCAATTCAACACCATGCAAGAGGTGATTGAAGAGGTCAAAAAAGTAGGGTCTGTCAAGCAGGATAGGCAAACAGTTGGCACGATGCGGTCTAAGCCACAACGCCTACGTGAAACAGATATGACCGAAGAAGAACGCTTATTTGTGCCTGTGGCAGAATTTAATCGTGTGATGGGCGGGGGGATTGTCCCCGGTAGCATCACGCTCATCGGTGGCGAACCCGGTATTGGCAAAAGTACCCTGTTATTGCAAGTATCCGCCACACTCGCCAATGAGGTTGGGACGGTGTTATATGTCAGTGGCGAAGAATCGGCACGCCAAATCAAAATGCGGGCAGACCGCTTATCATTGGATGCTGAAGATTTATTTTTGCTCACAGAGACTAATCTGAATACCATCTTAGAGCATATCAAGCAAGTGAACCCGATGATTGTCATCATAGACTCCATTCAAACCGTGTATGCAGAAGAACTCGATTCATCACCCGGTTTAGTGAGCCAAGTGCGCGAATGTGCCTCACGGTTGCAAGCATTGGCAAAATCGAGCGGGGTGAGCGTCTTTTTGGTGGGGCATGTGACCAAAGAGGGGAGCATTGCGGGTCCAAAGGTGTTAGAACACATCGTAGATACGGTGTTATATCTCGAAGGCGACCCATTCCAAGCCTTTCGCTTGTTGCGGAGTGTCAAAAATCGGTTTGGCGCGACCAGCGAAGTCGGGGTGTTTGAGATGCAAGGTGCTGGCATGGTTGAAGTGCCAAATCCATCCGAAATATTCCTTGCGGAACGGGTGATTAATGCACCGGGTTCTGCGATTGCCGTCACGATGGAAGGCACGCGCCCGTTGGTGGTTGAAGTGCAGGCACTCACCAGCCCAACCTCTTTCGGAAATGCTCGCAGGACACCCAACGGCGTAGATATGAATCGGTTGTTGCTCATCAGTGCGGTGATGACCAAGCGAGTAGGATTACGCCTGAATGAACAAGATATTTTTGTGAATGTGGTGGGCGGATTGCGCGTGGATGAACCCGCGTCCGACCTTGCGATGGCGCTCTCGCTCGCCTCTAGTTATACCGATAAACCCCTCCCCGCCGATATTGTGATGATTGGTGAAATTGGTCTGAGTGGTGAAGTGCGTGCGGTGAGCCAATTGGCATTACGCCTGAATGAAGCATCCAAAATTGGGTTTAAGCGGGCAATTATCCCGCGTTCACGGCGCAATATGGATGGCTTACCCAAAAATATGGAACTTTTGCCCGTGCGGAATGTGTTAGAGGCGATGAATTTGGCATTGCCCAAATGATTGTTACTCGATGGCTGACATACGCCCCAAAGGGCTAGTCAGCCAGTACATTTCCGCTTATTCTGAGATTGTACGGGCGGACTAGAGGCTCAAGCCTCGTATGTCCGCCCAAAAATACGATATAATTAACCCACGTTACCATACACCACACACCAGAGAGATGAATTATGTCCATCGAATATCGTGAACTTTTGACTGTACCCGAATTAGACCGCACAATAGATATTCAAATGGCGGCATGGGGGCGCGATGACCGTTCTATCATTGCGGTGAACATGCTCCAAGCGGTTATCCATGCTGGCGGGATGGTTATCGGGGCAATCTTAGATGGCGACGTCGTGGGTTACGGGTTGGCGGTGATTGGTCGCAAGGGGGCAGATAGATATTATTTGTGGTCGCATCAAACCGCCGTATTTCCACAATATCAACGCCAAAAAATTGGACTCGGCATCAAATTGGCACAGCGCACATGGGCATTGGCGCATGGCTATGATACCATCGGCTGGACATTTGACCCGCTTCAGCATAAAAATTCGCGTTTTAACCTGCATACACTCGGCGCGACAGGTGAGGGATTCATCCCCGATTTTTATGGTGATTCGCTTCAAGATGACCTGAATCGTGGGATGCGAACACATCGGATTGAGGTTATGTGGCATTTGAATGACCCGCGTGTGGTGGCACTGGCGGATGGAGTAGGGTATATTACTGAACTGCCCCAATTTCCACACGAAAATTTTTTGGTGTATGGCGAAAATGGCGTGCCTGTGGTCAACACGAATCCCATCTTATCGGATTATCGCCTCATCGAAATCCCGTATGATATTAACCAACTGAAAGTCGAAAATAAACCATTCGCTATCCAATGGCAAGATGCTGTGGCTGATGGATTAACACAATCATTCGCACAAGGATATATCGCGGTAGATTGTTATAGCGAGTCTGAACGCTGTTGGCATATTCTGAAGAGAATCCACACTGGTAAAAACGCCTAAATCGTGTAAAATTGCAATATTTCCAACCATGAGCCAATGAAAGCGGGTTTTTTTGTTATTCCCGTTTTTGACTAGAGATAATAAGGACTAATATTCGTTTATGGCATCATATCACGGACCAAAAGCCAAAGTACAACGGCGCTTCGGTGAACTCCTCATCCCACGCGCTAAATATCAAAAAATCTTAGAAAAACGCGCTTACCCACCCGGAGACCACGGCAAAGAAAAACAATTCCGCTCTGGTCGTCGTAGTGACTATGGGATGCAATTGGATGAAAAACAAAAATTGTCGTTCATCTATAATGTGCGTGAACGTCAATTGCGGAACTACTACAAAAAAGCCGCCCGTATGCCCGGTCGTACAGGCGCGAATTTGTTGTCGTTATTGGAACGCCGTCTTGATAATGTGATTTACCGCGCTGGCTTCGCCGCAACCATTTGGGCGGCTCGTCAGATGGTGGTACATGGACACATTGTGGTCAACGGCAAACGCCTCGACTTGCCATCCTATCAAGTACGTGTTGGCGATGTTGTCGGCATCGAAGAAAAAATGCGGAATAATGTTCACTTGGTTGAACTCATTGACCAAGGTGGTGTTAATCCCCCATCGTTCTTACAAGTTGACCGTGATGCGCGTAGTGTCTCGATGCTCCGCGTTCCCGAACAACGTGAAGTGCTTGTCCCAGTAGATGTTCAGCTCGTGGTCGAATACTATAACCGCCTGACCTGATACGGATTTGCACGACCATTCAATCAGATATTCACTCACCCAAACACCCACACTGGTTCAGGTGAGAAATACTCACCGCCATCTCCATTGATGAAGGCAGATGGCGTTTTTTTGTTTATAATGGGGTACAATAAGGGGCGAATTGGCATGTGAGGTATTTTTTATCCTCACCAAGAATATTATTATTGGACAAAAATTATGGCATTAGAATTTCCATTGCGATTTGGTTATATCCCTTATCCCTTATGGAGACGGCGTTACCCTTTTGGTATCAAACAGGTTTTTAATGCGGTTTATTTGCCACTTTATCCTGTTCATTATGACCAACACCCACCACAAACAGCCACTAACATCGCAATATTTTTGAAGCAATTTAACCTGTTGCCCGATATCACCCCACAGATGATTGAAACCATTCAACCGCCCATTTTAGAAGCAACATCTCATAGGCGTGCTTCATCTGGAAAAATTCGTCTCATCGCCCAATGGGAATCATTAGAATCCGTTTTGATGAGTTGGTGTGTCTTTTATCCGCGCCTGTGGAAATTACATGCGGATATGGTTGCTGGAATTATCCCTGTGGCAGAGGTGCATATCACTGTCCCTAGCGACTGGTGGGCAAAGGCAATTTGGGCGTATTTAACCCAAAAGGGTGTGCTAGGCGATTTTGCACATCATGTTAAATTTCTCATTTTACCCACCGATGATGTATGGATACGCGATTATGGTCCGATGTTGGGGTATGATGCCGATGGTGTGCGCGGGGGGGTAAAGGCAATTTATGACCACTTGCCATATTATCCACAAGGGCGCGATAATGCCATGCCGATGGGGTGGTCACAGCATACCCAAACTGCACTCACACCGATGAATTTGCACATTGAAGGGGGTAATTTGCTCACTGATGGCGCTGGCACATTATTTATGACTGAGAAGGTTTTTAAGGCGAATCCCCAATTTGCTACTCGTGCCGATTTAGAAGCCTATTTGCATACCGTTTTGGTGTATGACAAACTCATCATCACACCCTATATGCGGATTGAACGCACAGGGCATATTGATTTATTGATGAAATTATTAGATGAGCAAACGGTGATGATTTCTGTCCCTAGTTCATCGTGGGATAAAGCACGATTAGATACAGTCAGGGCGCAATTCAAATCAGAGACTAATGCAAAAGGTAATGCCTATCAGATAATCGAAATGCCAACCCCGCCACTTTATTTCAATTGGGTGGTGTATCCGATTCGGCGGTCATATACCAATGCGCTCACGGTGAATGGCAGAATTTTAGTGCCGATTTACAAATCGAATTATGATGATATTGCGATTCGGCGCTATGAAGAACACGCCAAAAATTATCAAATTATCCCCATAGATTGCTCCATAGGGATAAATGGGGGTGGTGCGATTCATTGTATGACGCGGGAAGTGCCAAAAGTGCGTTAGGATGGGTATTTTTCGCGCAGGATTGCCCGTACTTCCATCAAAATTTTGCCAAGCATATTTTTGCCTGTCCCTGTCTTGCCACAGCCCCAATAATAATCACTTGGGGCATTTTCGATGATTTCTTCATCACCTGTATCCAGCAGAATTTGGCGAATATCGGCATGTGTCTCGAATTTAGCGAGGACAGCTTCGCGCATGATGGCATCTTTTATCGACTCCCAATCACGGCGCAATGGGCGCTTGCGGTCTCTGCCGATATTGGCGGCGAGCTTGGGTGTGGATGCCTGAATAACCGCATTTTGATGTTCTGGCGCATGAGCAAACTTCATCGCCTGAAAATAATGCTCGCTGGTCTTATAGTAATGACCATTTTTCTTGAACCCATGCCGAGAAAAATTAGAAAAACACCCATGTGTTCCATCTGTGCTATAAAAATAAATAGCCATTATTTTGCCTTATCGAATGACGATTGTCGCCAATAATGAGTTAAACCCTGTCTCTGCTTCCCATACCCTCTCATTGGCAAAGCGGATGCTATAGTCTGGGTTGCCATATAAACTTGGCATGGGGTCGGGCAGGGCGACGAGGATTTCATATTCACCCACAGGTAAATCATCTCCTAATTGAATGGTGATAGGGAGTTGAATCTCGCCTAAATCGGGTAGCCATCGGCGCGGGTCGTGGGTATTTTCCATTGAGAAGCGATACAGCGCCCCATCATCCAAAGACCGTAACACGATTTCAAATCCGCGTGGATTGTATGGCGTGGCGAATCCTTCATTTTTTAGGGTTAAGTTGATTGTGATTAGCTCTCCAGCAGGGACTTGTGTGGGCAATTCAGATTGCACCATAACAAACCGATAACCGAGCCGTTTGGCGATGTCATCATAACACTCTTCTTCTTCCCACAATGCCAAGACACCCTCATGATAATCGCGGTTTAGGGCGCTATAACGCAAATAAGCGAGTTCTGATAGCGCATTTTCGCAATGAATATAGGGTTGGGCTTCTTCGTTATCATTGCAGGTTTCGCCCCCTTGTGGCACATATTGATTATCTTGGTGCAAATAATCTTTTTGTGCTTGGCGAGTGGTTTCATCTTCAAAATATGTCCCCCAATCGGTGTTTGATGCCAAAAAGCAATCATTGTGTGCGCCCATGCGGGCTTGGGGTATGCCACTAAAGGCTTGCTCTGGTATGAGGGGAATTTCGCCATATAAAGATTGTTTGTAGGGCAGGTAACGCATGGCAATCATGCGGGTTTGGGGTAAGGCTTCTAACAATGCGCCGATAATCGCCTCTGAATTTGTGTTTATACTACCTTCATCCACAAGGCGATTTGTAGAGCTATGCCATTCGCCCCACGCGCCCACAAACCCGATTTCCATGAAGGCAATGACATCGGCATTATCGCGCAAAATGGGGGTAAGTTGCTGTATATGCGTTAATACGAGGTCTAATGGCGCATCTGGGTCTTGGAAAGGATATTCCCCACCTTGTGGAAAATTATAGGCAAAGCGCGGAATCATCTTAAATCCTGCTTCACGGATGACATCGAATTGTGATTGAATATAAGCCAGTGCTTCATCATCTAGCGGTGATTCACGCCATTCATCAATCAAAAAATAAAAACGCACCATGCTCACGCCGTCATCGCGTAATTGACGCAATTCATCGGCATTTTGTGGCACACGGTCTAAGCCCAACCACATCGGTGCATCTTGATGATAAAACCCGCGTTCTGGGTTGCTAAAATTGGCATCGCTAGGGGCATATTGTATCGTTTGGATGTCTTGAGCATGAACCGCAGAAAAACATAATATCAGTATGAATCCCAAAACTAACAAGCGCATAAGTCTTTTATCCTATTGTGAAAACCTAATGCTATCAGCCATCATAGCATAGTTTGTGCAATCTATAACAAATTTTTACTTTTTGTTGAAGCCGATTCATCTGCATGATACCCTAAAGATAAGCAAGTACGTTAAGTTAGAGGAATCTGATGTTGAACCTGTTTAGATATGCTAATTCCCTTCGTTATGGACTGATGATACTCATCGTCTTATCAGTGGGTGTTTTGTCTGTTTCTGCACAAGAAGATGCGTCACAAGATTTTTGTGCCGAATTTGTACAATTACAACAAACCGCGCTCGAAATTTGTGAGGGTCAAGCGGTCGGGACTGTATGTATTGCCAACCAATCGGTAGAAGCCAAATTGGGTGCGACTATCCTCAATTTTGGCGGAACTGGCGATATAGCTTCTGTAGATGAATTCGATACACTGGTTGCATCTCCAATTGCCCCAGATACTAGCACTTGGGGGATGGCAATATTTAATATTCGCGCCGATTTGCCAGAAGATGTGCAAGAGTCGGTGCAGTTGGTGGTTTATGGTGGTGTTGAACTGACCATTCCCCAACCGATTGAAATTCCAGAGGGGTATACCGCGCCCATGCAAGCCTTCAATTTGCGTGCCACACACGAAACAGCCTGCTCGGGTATGCCTCCTGGGGTGTTTATTCATGTTCCACAAGGACAAGTCGCTAATTTTTTGGTGAATGGCTTAAAGGTCAAAGCCGATAATCAGATTTTTATCGGCTTACCCGCCGATAATAGTTATTTATCGGTGTCACGTTATGGCGCGAGCAACGGACAAATTGTGTGGGCAGAGCATGATGTTGAATTAGGTGATGATGTGGCGGTGGTGCTTGTGCCAATGGATAGCCTTATACCACAAGTGATGACGACACCCGGTGGCGCAATCCCAACTGTCACGGAAGAATCAGAGTATAGCACGCGCTCACTTGAGCCTCAATTTGTCTATGTGGCGGTTGGGGTGGTGGATGGTCAAGAAAATACCCTCTTTTTACAATGGGAAGTGCTAAATACGCCTGATGGTGTGGTCGAATTTGTCGTAGATGGCAAGTCGGAATGGGAAATCGCCCCCGCAACCAATTTTTATCAGGTGGTGCAAGTTGCGCCCGGCGCAAAAGCAATTAACTTTGTATTGCGTGTGAATACTGCATTGGGTTATGTGTATCGGGGCATAGATTTTCCATTACCCATCACCGATACGATTTTTTCTTATTTCGATTGACACAATGGCGGAATTTCTCCGCCATTTTTATTTCTCCACAGGGATATATGGCACAATCACCCGAAAGATTGAGCCTGCTCCTTGTTTACTTTCAAACTCAATTTTTCCTTCGTGCAAAGCCACACATTCTTTTGCGATGGTTAAGCCCAATCCGCCACCATGTTGTGTTGGAGAGATATTGCTCCCCCGAAAAAGTGGGTTAAAAATATAGGGTTGGTCTTGTATCGGAATCCCAATACCTTCATCTGTCACAGAAAACACGAGAT
>CALDGT010000306.1 GCA_937942935.1 uncultured Chloroflexota bacterium
GGTCTGGCACGTTTGTAACTCCTACAATTCCGCCCATTAACGAAAACAGCACACAAAATTTAGAGAATGATAACACAAAATGGCAACCTTGCACATTATAGGAGTTCCACGTTACAATAGTGGCATAAAAATTGTTGCAAGGAATTGATTAAACGGGAGCTTTTATGTCAGAATTAACTGTGCGCCGTATTGTGGTTTGGACAATTTCAATTGTATTGAGCATCCTCATCGCATTGGGTATTTTGCAATTCTTTTTGCCTGCTGTTAACCCCAATCAATATGCGGGACCAGTGCCTGTAGATATTTATGGATGGCAATATTTCTTTTGGACAACCTTCCCAATTGCCCTCATCATCATGACCATCCTCGACCATTTTGCCGATTCCAAAATTTGGCCCGACTAGTATCAGTGTTGTCTTGGCAACACCCCTCAACATACTTTGTAAGATACACAAAAAGGATGTAGTCTAATCGTCAAAACTACGTCCTTTTTGTTTGTCGTTGTGTGGAAAAGCGAGAAAAGATGCGTCTGATTCTTTTGGTCATTGGTATAATTGGAATTGGTGGTTTAATCTTCATGAACACACGCAACTATGCACAAAATAAAGATGATTGCCCAAAACCTACTATCCCCTACAGCGATTTTTGGTCGCTCACTAATTTTTGCAAAACAACCGTCTCACTAGATGAAATGATCTCTGGCGGTCCACCACCCGATGGCATTCCACCGATTGATAACCCACAATTTGAGAGTATCAAATCGGCTTCGGCATGGTTACAACCCCAATCACCTGTATTAGTCTTTGAACACAATGGCATTGCTCGTGCTTATCCCCTTGCGATAATGACCCGTCACGAAATTGTCAATGATACGATGGATGGTTTGCCGATTGCAGTCACCTACTGCCCATTATGCAATAGTGGCATTGTTTTTGAACGCCGAATTGATGATGTGGTTTTGCGTTTAGGTGTATCGGGATTGCTCCGTAATAGCGATATGGTGATGTGGGATGATGTCACCCAAACATGGTGGCAACAATTCACAGGTGAAGGTATTGTGGGTGAATATGCAGGTGTAAGTTTGCCAATGCTATCTTCCGCTATGGTTGGATTTGGGGTATTTGCGGAGCAATATCCAGAAGGCGAAGTGTTAACCCGCGAAAGTGGGTATGGCACAAATCGCTATGGGTCAAATCCGTATTATGGCTACGATAGCACTACACAACCCTTTTTATTTCTCGGCACACCCGATTCACGCCTACCTGCTACCGAGCGTGTTTTGGCGGGTGTGATTGGTGGTGAACCGATTGCCTATCCATTCACGGTATTATCTGCCGTCAACGTGATTAATGATGCCGTTGGAGGTAAACAAGTGGTTGCATTTTGGCAATCTGGTGCAACCAGTGCATTAGATGATAGCAATATTGATGAATCGCGTGATGTGGGTATGGCGATGTTATTCAACGCGACATTAGACAATGTGACTTATACATTTCGTTATGAATCGGGGAAACTCCGCGATGACCAAACCAATAGCACATGGAATGTATTCGGGACAGCAATTGATGGGGAATTAACAGGAGAGCAATTGCGCCAAGAGCTCGCCGCACCGCATTTTTGGTTTGCATGGGCGGCATTCAAACCCGACACACGGATTTACGAGTTATTACAACCTTAACCATTAAAAAACGGGGCATAAGATGATTTATGCCCCGAAAAA
>CALDGT010000307.1 GCA_937942935.1 uncultured Chloroflexota bacterium
GCTGTCTATATCCCCATGATATAAAATGTTGAAATTATAAGGGCTTGCTATGGCAAGCCCCTGATATATCACGCCCACACAAGGGGATGGGAGATTCATGATTTATTGGCTGTTTTCGCCAACCATAATTTTTTCAAATGCTTCGCGGTCTAATGTTTCTTCGATAATCAACACCCCCGCGAGTTCATCCAATTTGGTGCGGTATTGTGTGATGATATTTTTGGCGCGTTGATAACATTCTTGCAAAATGCGACGTACTTCGTTATCAATTTCTTCGGCATAATGCTCGCTATAATCGCGTTGTTCTGCAATCTCACGCCCTAAAAATACCATCTGGCTATTGCCACCATAAGCCCGTGGACCTAACTTATCGCTCATGCCAAATTGTGTCACCATCGCACGGGCGATGCGTGTGGCTTGTTGCAAGTCGTTGGATGCGCCTGTGGTGAATTGTTGCAAAGCAATTTCTTCGGCGGCACGTCCGCCTAATGTGGCGACGATTAAATCTTCAAAATGCTCACGAGTGGCAATCATGTTATCTTCTTCATCGGGCAAGGGCATCACATACCCGCCAGCCCGTCCGCGTGGGACAATCGTGATTTTGTGGACATCATCGGCATGTTCCAACACATGGAATAAGATGGCATGACCCGCTTCATGATAAGCGAGGGTTTGTTTTGTTTTTTCGTTGATAACGCGGCTTTTGCGTTCTGGTCCCATCACCACGCGCTCCATACTTTCTTGGAGTTCGCTCATGCCAATGGTCTTGAGGTTGCGCCGAGCCGCCAAAATTGCCGCCTCGTTGATAAGATTTTCGAGGTCTGCCCCAGAAAATCCTGCGGTGATACGCGAAATCGCTTCTAAATCCACACCCGGGGCAAGTGGTTTGCCTTTGGCATGAACTTTGAGGATGTCGAGCCGTCCTTTGACATCGGGGTTATCCATGATAACTTTGCGGTCAAACCGACCCGGACGCAATAGGGCTGGGTCTAAAATATCAGGGCGGTTGGTTGCGGCGCAAATGATGATATTTGTGCCTGTCTCGAAGCCGTCCATCTCGACTAAAATCTGATTGAGGGTTTGTTCACGTTCATCGTGACCACCACCCAACCCCGCACCACGATGCCGACCAACAGCATCAATTTCATCAATGAAAATGATAGCGGGTGCTTCGGCTTTGGCACGGTCAAATAAATCGCGCACACGCGATGCCCCAACACCGACAAACATCTCGACAAATTCTGACCCCGAAATACTAAAGAATGGCACACCTGCTTCGCCTGCGACAGCACGCGCCATCAGGGTTTTACCTGTCCCGGGAGGTCCGACCATCAACACGCCTTTTGGCACACGCGCCCCTAAGCGGATGAATTTTTCGGGTTCTTTGAGAAATTCGACCACTTCTTTCAGTTCCTCTTTGGCTTCATCACAACCCGCCACATCATTAAATGTGACTTGAGGACGTTCCATATCGCGTGCGACCCGCGCCCGGCTACGACCAAAACTCATCGCTTGGTCTTGTTGACCGCGCACAGAACGCATCATGCGCCAAATGAGCCAAATAATCAGAATCATGGGACCAATACCGATGAGCAATTGCAACATAAATGCACCTGTATCATCGGCAGGGATATAACTGATATTAGAGAGTAACAATTTTTCGGTGGGGATTTGATAGGTCTCACCTAACAATTGTCCAATATCTGTCCCCGGTGGAATGCTCATTTGTCGTGTCCCACCTGAGCGTAGTGTGATGGTGACATTCGCGTTACCATCTTGGACGATTGATGAAACATTCTCGGCATTAATTTCTCGCACGAGGGCATTCATCGGATAGGTATCTTGTGCAAACCGACTTCCCCCACTCAAAAATAGGAATAATGCCAATAGCGTAAAAATACCAATCCCAATCCAAAGTCGTTGTGCATTTTTATTGGGGATAGGTGGGACTGGTGGTTGATTTCCCCCATCATTCAGGGGATGCTGTGGTGGTTTTTGTTCTGGTGGCTTATTGTTCAAAACGCAAATACTCCAAACTGACCAATTTTTATGTGTTTATCATAAACGGCATTGATATATGGGTCAAGATGACCGCGAGATAATTAACGGAATATATATATTGGGGGATTGTAGGGCGACATCATTTGTCGCCCACACAAAATAGTGATTATGATTTGGGTGTATTGGCTAATACAGCCGCGCTCAACTTTTTCTTGAGTGCTTCAACATCCTCAAATGGTCCATCGGTGTTAGTGACACTCCCGCTATTCAGGCGTAAGTGGTTGGCTTCCATCGCTTCACGCGCTTTCTCGCGGTCTTTTAGCGGATAAAAATATTCGCGCGATTGCTCAATCCGCTTTTGGATGCGGTCACGGATTTCGTTGACATTGCCTGTTTGGGTGATGATGATAAAATCTTCTGCACCGATGTGTCCGATATAATCATCTGCACCACCATGCTCGCGCACAGCATTGCGAATCATGAGGGTGACGGCACGCAGAACATCGTCTGCTGCCACAAACCCATACATCTCACGGAAGCGCCCTAAACTATTGATGCTCATTTGCAAAATTGTCCATTTTTCGGTGCTGGTGAGCAGGTTGGTGAGGCGTTCTTCAACCATTTGACCTTCTGGCAAATCGGTGACAGGGTTCACCAATGCTTGCCGATTGACTCGGCTAATGGCATTACGAACACGCAAGCGTAATTCTTGAATATCAAATGGTTTGGTGATGTAATCGACAACACCCAATTCTAGCCCTTGTAATTTATCCACACGGTCACGTTTTTCGGTGAGGAAAATGATGGGGGTATCTTGGGTTTGACGTTGGGTGCGTAATTGACGACAAACTTCATATCCATCAATATCGGGCAGGCGAATATCGAGTACAATTAAATCGGTATGATTATCTTTGGCAATATCGAGGGCTTCTTTGCCCCAAGCGGCTGTCAAGACATCATAATTTTGAACACGAAAATATGCGCTCAACATCTCTGATAAATCTAAATCATCTTCTACAATCAAAATTTGCGGTTTATCCACGGTTTACTCCCCCAATTGGGTTTTTATTGATTTTGAATACACAGGCTACGCCACCACTGGCACGGCAAGCAATTTCTTGAACATGAAATTCTTGTCCATTTGATGCCCAGTTTAACCCTTCTTGCAAAATACCGACAATCGCATGACAAACAGGGCGCTCGGCGGTGCGTCCCCATGCCATTGGGCTATTTTCTACTTCAAAAAAATAGGCTTCTGGTGTTGATTTGACCACACATACTTGGTCACTGAACTTATTAAAAATAGCCGCAAGGGTCTGAAGCCCCATTGAGACACGGCTATCTAGGGGCAGGGCAATAAAAGCAGGGTCTTTCATGC
>CALDGT010000308.1 GCA_937942935.1 uncultured Chloroflexota bacterium
TGGTTGCCCCATTCCCGATGATGGTAATATCCCCCGCCACATCTGGCAACGGCGCAGTGAGGTTATACTGCCCATTTTCTGCCAAACAGATGACACTATACGGCTCGGATTGCATGGTGCTGATGAGACTGGCGGTATCCAGTGGCGTGAAGTCGCAGATGGAGCGCCAAGAGATCATGCTGATTACATTGGTGTCTATAATGATGCTTTCACCCGTAATTGTAGACATCATTATAAGATCTCCACTTCTATACTCATCAAATTGAGGTCTTGGCTGTTCTGGTATAATTTCTTTAGCTCTAAATATAATAGAGTTTCTATCAGGTGTTAGTGAACTAGGTGAGATTATATCGAAAATTTTATCTCCAACCACATATGTCTCATTTTCGGCATTAAAGAATCTAAATATGGTTGCACTACTATGAAAATCAAAGCCTTCACCAACATGCCCTACTCTGAAAATTAGTGTGTTATCACCCGCCCACTGTAAGCTATGACCAATATGAGGTAAATATAGTGCTGGATTATCATTCAAGTATCTATCTTCTAACATATCATAGATGATAATTTTTCCTTCATGTGGGATAGAGCGATTGAATATACGGTTAAAATAGGCTATATAACGACCATCGGGTGACCATGAAACCAAAGGGGCGCTAAGATGTTGAATATAGTCGTAATTCAAATCTATATCAGAACCTATCATATAGTTAGATGATGCGTTTTGAAGATTTTCAAGTTGTTGATTATTGAGGCTATCATAAATAATAAAACCGCCACCTGGACAACTTTCCACATTATATCGTTGATAACCGAGACATTGCTTATAGAGGTAGATATGAGGATAAACCGGATTTTGTAAAAGGGCTGGAATACCTTCAACAGGATAAAAATCGGGTAATGATGGATAGGTAAGTGTTTGCTGGGCGATGGTTGTAGGTGTAAGTAAACTGCCATCAAATATGAAATTTCGATCGACAAAATCTATGCCGCCAATTGTCAATAGATTGTTCGATTCCCAATTGATAACACAATTGTACCAATTGGGTTCCCACTCCGTTGTAAAAATCACTTTTTTACTAGCAACATGGATAATACGCAATATATCTGCATCTTCAGAAGATATAGCTAAATATCGCCCGTCACCTGAAATATCACCACATTCACCACTCTGTAATGGATATGTACTTATCTGATTCCCCTGTTGAATCACAAAGATTTTCTGATTATCAATAACCCTTGTATAGATAAACAATTCATCTTCACCGATTTGCATCACAGTTTGAGCATCAATACCAAGCGAGACTATCAGCAGGGTGATTAAACTGGCAAATAATTTGAAATGGTTGTGTTTCATGATGTATCCCTAACCCGTCTGTATATAACCGATTTTTCCAGAGGATAACGCCACAGCATCACACGGCGCAAGGCATCGTATGGCAGTAGGCAGAGAACAAACTTATTCCCCATTTTCAAATATCACATCTTCCAGATTCAACTCGCCCGTGTTGGCGATTGCCCCGCCTTCGGTTGCATTTCCACCCGAAATCGTGACATCTTTCAGCGTGAGCGTCCCGTTCCGTGACCATTGTTGATTATAAACCACATTAAACACGCGATTTTGGGCGGTCATATTGATGGTTGCCCCATTCCCGATGATGGTAATATCCCCCGCCACATCTGGCAACGGCGCGGTGAGGTCGTACTGCCCATTTTCTGCCAAACAGATGACACTATACGGCTCGGATTGCATCGTGCTGATGAGACTGGCGGTATCCAGTGGCGTGAAGTCGCAGATGGAGCGCCATGTGATGATTTCAGTGACGTTGGTGTCTATGATGGTGCTTTCGCCTGTGGTGGATGTATTAATAAAAATCAAATCGGCAGGTATGACACCATCAAAATTGAATGTCTCTTGTGATTCAGCGGGTTCTTTGCCAACAATTGCAAGCACATGACCATCTGGTGCAAAAATAGCTTGTCGCACATCAAATATGTATGAGTTTGCAACCAGCCCAGTATCTGCATGAACAAACACAAAATAATTTAAGAAATCGGATATTGCCGCTGTTGCTCCTGGTGGTGCTTTCATCCAATAAACTAAAATATTGTTACTTGACCATTGTAGTGGAACCCAGATGTTGGGTTCAAAGGATAGATTAGCAGGGTCAGGTAAATATATATCTTGTTCTATATCATATATGATGATTCTACCTTCTGTTTCATCTGCGTTCGGAGAGTAGAAATAGGCGATATAACGCCCATCTGAAGACCATGACACTAAAGAAGCACTGATATAATTTCGATTATATGGTTTAGTTGTATCTACCTCATAACCACGAAAAGTATATGGATTTGCGTTTTCAAGAATTTCTAATTCTTGATTATTTGCTAAATCGTAAACAACCATCTCTGTTGATAAGCAATCTATTTCATTAAAGATGACCCCTCTAAGGCACCGTTCATACAAATAAATATCAGGATTAGCGGGCGATTGTTGAATAAAAGACTCAAGAGTATTTGGGAAAAAGTTTGGCAACGAGGGGTAATCAAGAAAAATAGTCTCATATGGAACTGGATACAAGGCAAAGTTTTCAAACCTGAAAATCGGGTCTTGAATATCTGATGTTCCCATCATTAGCCAATTGTTGCTAATCCAATATAATTCGCATGGATTCCATTCACTACGCCATTCTGTGCTAAAAACAACTTTTTGACTGGGCATGTATATAATTTCAAGAGTAGATGCCTGAGTAGATGATACTGCTAAATACCGCCCATCATCCGAAATATCACCACATTCACCACTCTGTAATGGATATGTACTTATGTGATTGCCCTGTTGAATCACAAAAAATTTTTGGTTATCAATAACCCTTGTATAGATAAACAATTCATCTTCACCGATTTGCATCACAGTTTGAGCATCAATACCAAGCGAGACTATCAGCAGGGTGATTAAACTGGCAAATA
>CALDGT010000309.1 GCA_937942935.1 uncultured Chloroflexota bacterium
TCCACTGAAATTCCCGATAATCGGCAAGCCCAACATTGGCAAACATTTGCTTGCGAAGCCCCATAAATTTTTTCCATAAGCCATCGAGGGCGGGCTTATCTGCCAGACGGCGTTCTTCTGCCATGCGCCAAATTTGTTCGCGCCGATTTCTATCTGATTCTTTGAGGGTGAGTTGCACTTGTGGCAAGGTAATTTCTTCGCCGTCCCATGTGATGGTTTGTGCGCCAATAACTTTATCGTATTCCATGCTCAATTCGCCTTCTTCACTGAAAAGCGATAAATTTTCTTCGCGGAATAATTCCACATCACCGCGAATATTTCGCATGGGGATAGCCAATTCTGGAATATCTGCGCCACTCGCCAATAATTTGCGCTTGAGCATGTCTTCATTCATCATCAACACAGGATAAATTTCATTCAAAAATTTCTTAAAGCGTTTTTCTGCAATTTCATCATTTGTGTCTACGGTGGTCGCTACATACAATTTAGACCCCACCTCACCCGCAAAATCGGCAAGGCGTGTCCATTGTGCCAACCATTGGTGTGCATTTTCTTGATTCAAATCGCTATTGAGCAATTCGGTATAAAATGGGGTATATTCGTCTGCATTCCAGTCAAAAGCGACTTCGGCATTTGTGGGTAAGTGATTCTGCATAAAACAAATCTCCTTTTGAAAAAATTTAAGAGGTTAAAAGAGATTATACAACAAAATAGATAAAGGTTAAAAAATATGTCATTACAAAACCAATTTTGGATTATTACAGGTGGTGCGGGCGGAATCGGCATCGAAACAGCTAAATTATGGCTTAAAAATGGGGCGCGGGTGATGCTGTGGGATATTTATGAACCAACCCTCGCCAAAATTGCAGGTGAGCTAGGCATCAATTATGCGGTGGTAGATTGCACCCATTACCAAAGTATACAAGATGCGGTGCAATCGGCAAAAAGCCAGCATGGGACAATTCATGGTATTGTGCATTGTGCGGGGATTTTGCACACAGGCGCATTTTTAGAGATGAATCCACAAAAAATGGCGAGCATCATCAATATTAACCTGACAGGCACAATCAACACGGCTCATGTGTGCCTACCCTATCTGATTGAATCGGGTGGGCATTTCATCTTTTTGGGGTCAATCTCTGCTTTTCAGGGTGCGCCAGAATTTGCGACTTATGGCGCGAGCAAATCGGCGGTACTCAGTCTTGCTCAAGCCTTGCAAGTCGAATTGACAGGGACGGCGGTACACATTGGGGTGGTTTGTCCGAATTTTGTGAACACCAATATGCTCAACCCTGAAAATCGCAGGGCGGCGATGGTCCATTCAAAATCGGTCTTTCTGAAAGTTTATGAAGCGCCCGATATCGCAAAAGCCATCTTGCGCGGGGTGCAAAAAAGGCGCTTTTTAATTTATACCGATTGGCGCGGGTGGCTCATCTACTCCTTCAGTCGCTATTTTGCATGGACAGGGTATCGGCTCACCCTCAAGACATGGCGTGATGCTCAAAAGCACCTCCCCAAAGGGAATTGATAGGGCTTATCCCTATCTCTCATCTTGTGTATACATTACAATAAATCAGAAAAAAGGGATTTCACTTATTTGAAGGATAGTTAAAAAATGGATTTTGAACTTAATTCTGAACAGAAAATGTTTTTACGTGTCGTGCGCGATTTTTGCGAAGCAGAACTGAAACCCTACGCCACAGAGGTGGATGAAACAGGCGAAATGCGCCGTGAAGCCATCAAAAAAATGCGCGATTTGGGCTTACTAAGCCTGCAAGTGCCAGAAGAATATGGTGGCGCGGGCTTAGATACCATCAGCGCCAGTATCGCCGTAGAAGAAATTGGGCGTGTATGCGGGTCTACGGGATTATCTATCTCCGCGCATAATGGGCTAGGTTGTGGACCCATCGTGAAATGGGGGAGCAAAGCCCAAAAAGAAAAATGGCTACCTATTTTGATGGATGGGGAGCATCTGGGCGCGTTGGCACTCACAGAACCGCAAGCGGGGAGCGATTTGCTCAATGGCGCACAAACAGTCGCCAACCGTGAGGGAGATGAGTGGGTCATCAATGGTCAAAAAGCATGGATTACCAATGTCAAATATGCCCCTGTGGTGAGTGTATTACTCCGTACCGATAAAAACGGTGGCTCACACGGGTTTAGCCTGATTTTAGTCGAGACAGACCGCAACGGCTTTATCATTCATCCGCCAGAAAAGAAAATGGGCTTAAAAGGCTCGCCAACACACATGCTCACCTTTGAAGGGGTGCGCGTGCCAGCCGATAATTTGCTCGGTGAAGAAGGGAATGGCTTTAGCATGACGATGCAAACACTCGATTCTGGGCGCATTAGCATTGGCGCATTGAGTGTTGGCTTGGCACAAGGCGCATTTGAAGAAATGGTGCGCTATGCCCAAGAACGCAAAGCCTTTGGTGAACCAATTGCCAATAAACAAGCCATCCAATGGATGATTGCCGATGCCGCACTCGAAATTGAAGCCGCCCGCACCTTGGTGTATAAAGCCGCTTGGATGCGCGATTTGGGCAAAGACTATAGCAAAATCGCGGCG
>CALDGT010000310.1 GCA_937942935.1 uncultured Chloroflexota bacterium
TGCAGTTCTGACGGATTATCTACCCCGCCCCATCCGACTTTTGCGCCCATCGGCACAATTGCGCCCGCTTTGGCAAAAATGGGGATGTCATGCAGAGTGCCATAAACCGCTTGCCACCGATTTCCATTGATATATTCGCCTGTATCAAACCGATACCAATCGCCTTTGGGCAACCAAACCACTTGCCGAGCCAGTTGGGTGTGTGGGTCTATGGGGTCTACAAATGGCGCGACAATCAATTCACTGCCAAACGCATATTGTTGCGGACAATGATAGGCTTCATCGGCTTGTGGATAATCATAATACATGGGGGTCATCAACGGGAGCGACTCGGTATTGGCACGCCTCGCCATCGTATATATATAAGGAATAAGCGCGTGGCGCAATTGCATTACATCGCGCAGGGCATCGCGCACATCGGCATTCTCAAAACCCCACGGGCGCTGGTCATAAAAATAACCTTTGGTGCTATGAATCCGCATGATAGGGCTAAACACCCCATATTGTACCCAGCGCGTGAATAATTCATCATCACCTGTCCCGCTTGTATGCCCACCAATATCATGACTCCACCACCCATACGCCACATTCGAGGCGGTTGCCGTCAGGTATGGCTGAAAACGGAGTGTTTCCCATGTCATGTAACTATCACCCGAAAAGCCTATCGGATACCGTTGATGTCCTTCGTTGCCCCAGCGCGAAAAGATGAACGGGCGGCGCGATGAATCACGTCCTATATCCAAAAAATGCAGATGATTAATGAGCCACAATGGGTCTAAATTTTTGATATTGCAAGTCTGCCCCTGTTGCCAATCTACCCACCAAAAATCTATCCCCATAGATTCATAGGGATGATGCAACACTTCAAAATAAGATTGTACAAAAGTTTTGTCGGTGATGTCGAATGGAATTGGCTTTTTGGTTTGTGGGTCAATGCCCATGCGTCGCGCCATTTCGGGATACTGCGCCTCATGCGAATGAACCCCCTCGGCAGGGTGCAAATTGAGCGATGTTCGTAAGCCTTTTTGATGCAAAAAATGGATGATGCCTTGTGGGTCTGGGAATAAGTCCAAATTCCATGTATACCCCGTCCAGCCTGTGCTATCGTTATCGGTTTTGGTCACATGCCAATCCATGTCAATGATACACACCGATAACGGGATGCCTTGCGCCTCAAAATGATTGATGAGGGTCATCAGTTCTTCTTGGGTATATGCCCAATACCGACTCCACCAATTGCCCAAAATCCAACGCGGGATGAGGGGCATCTCGCCACTGATACGGCAATAATCGCGCAAAATGGCTTTGTAATCGTGACCATAGGCGCAAAAATACCAATCCACACCCAGTCCATCCCGCGCTTGTAGCCAGCTTTGCTCATTCAATACAAACGCCGATGAATCATCTACCAAAGACCACCCCGCCCGCGAGATAAGCCCGTCTGTGAGGGGCGCATATCCGTTATGAAAATCGAGTGTGCGCGTTGTGCCTTTCAAATTCGATTCATCGGCATCGCCAACATGCCAAACCGCGCCTGTGGCTTTGATGGTAATGGACAAATTATCTTTTGTGAATGTACCTGTATTCACATACTGCAACCGAAAATGGTCGGTCTCAATTTTGACCTCATTTTCGCTGATAGTTGCCGTAAAATTCGGCTTTGGCTGATGCCGATACCAAAATGTTTGGGTGGCGCGGTCTTCAAATTGGGCGTGCGGATGATATTCCATCCGAACAATACGCTCAGTCAAAATGGTAAACCGCACATTCCCGACACAAATCATCGCCTCTGGTATG
>CALDGT010000311.1 GCA_937942935.1 uncultured Chloroflexota bacterium
CTATCAACTTGAATATGCCCCTGCGGGGACAGAAAATTACCAAATTATCTTCTCACCCATGACCGCCACCCAACCGAATGCCAATTCAACACTCGGTCAATGGGATACACGCACCGTTAGCAACGGCAGTTATAACCTGCGCCTAACGGTATTTGCGAATAATTCCTATAACGGGTTCATCACTTTCACAACCCCTGTGACGATTAATAACCCTGCCGTTGTGCCAACTGCGATGCCAACCAGCACACCGAATATCCCTGTTGTGCCAACGGTAGAATTTACACCGCTACCATTTGATACACTGGGTCCAACACCAACACTCGCCCCGCCGTGATAATGAATCGGGTGCAATAGACACAAGCATATATCACTTGATATAATTGTAAGGGCTTGCCATGGCAAGCCCTTATATTTTAACCGAACCCATTCTCATTCAATCCATTTGA
The DNA here is from genome assembly GCA_937942935.1 of uncultured Chloroflexota bacterium. Taxonomy (GTDB): domain Bacteria; phylum Chloroflexota; class Anaerolineae; order Aggregatilineales; family Phototrophicaceae. The sequence continues at coordinate 447 of CALDGT010000311.1, forward strand.
ATCTGATACTTTAGATAAAGATAAAAACCCCATGCCCCCACGCGAACATCACCCGAAAATTTTGCTATTTCATAAGCCCTACGGTGTATTAACCAAATTCACCGATGAGGAAAATCGTCCCACACTCGCCGATTATATCCATGAAGATAAAATTTATGCGGCGGGACGCTTAGATATGGATTCAGAAGGCTTATTGCTCCTCACCGATTGGGGAAAACTCAGTTATCGGCTCACCGACCCCGATTATGCCCATCCCCGTACCTATTGGGTGCAGGTGGATGGTGCGCCAGACGAAACGGCGTTGCAACGGCTACGCGAAGGGGTAGAATTGCGCGATGGTTTTACCCGCCCAATTCAAGCCGAAATTATCTCTCCACCAGATATTGAAGACCGCCCCGTCCCGATTCGGTATCGGGCAAATATTCCCACCACATGGCTAAAATTAACCCTTACGGAGGGTAAAAATCGGCAAGTACGACGGATGACCGCCCATGTTGGGCATCCAACCTTGCGAATCATCCGTTATGCCATTGGGATTATGACGCTTGATGGGTTAAAAGCAGGGGAATATCGGCGAGCCACCGCCCAAGAAGAACAATACCTAAAAGATTTTATGTATCGCCGCCCGCCAAACAAATAATATCAACCAGATTTAGGATGTCCATTTCCGTTCCCATTTTTTTCGTCTGGTTCATTGAGGTCTTTGAGCAAGTTATCATCAACCAATTGTTTGTGTTCGCCAGATGCGTGTTTATCATCGGATTGAATGGGAATAACATCTTCCAACGACATTTGTAAGTTACTGGTATCTACCATTTGGATAGATTTAACCACCAATAATTGTTTTACCAACAATGGCACATGGTCAGCTAAAATAGGCTGACCGAGTTCCACTCGTAAAACAGCACTGTTCCCTGCTCCCATTTGCACAGTCGCATTCTTGATAGAAATTCCTAATCGTTCTAACGCAGTGAGCGCTTTACCAACCGCCCGATTAGAGTCTTTTAGATGAATCTTTATCTCATTGGTAGATTCATCACGGCGCAAACGCTCTTCAAAATCATCTAAAATCATCAGGGTGAATAAGACCAATAGCGTGACAATAACGGCTAACCACCCTAACCCAACACCACAAGCAATCCCAATCCCAGATGACCCCCAAATGGTGGCGGCGGTAGTGAGTCCACGCACCATCGTCCCATGACGTAAAATTGCGCCAGCACCCAAAAAGCCAATCCCAGACACAACATAACTGGCAACACGCATGGGGTCACGCTCGATACTATCTTCTGGAAAGGCATAAGCGCCTGCCATCGTCATCAGGCACGCACCAAGCCCTACCAAAATGTGTGGGCGAAACCCACTAGCACGTTCATGTCCAGACCGTTCAAACCCAATTGCGCCACATAACACCAAAACCAATATTAATCGCCCAATTAGCACAGGGTCAAATGTGCCAAAAATGGGGTTTAATGCCTCACCTATTTGTTGAATTACAGTGTCCATAGAGTCTAAATCCTAAGTTTCATAAAATTTTCTTAAACTCTATTTAACAATGTAATCGGTTTAATCTCAAGCCCCTAACGCATTTCTTCGCGGCGGACACTTTCGATTGCCCGCACAGTCGCGTTAATTTCTTGGCGACGCGCCGAGACCAACGCATTAACCAAGCGGGTTTGTTGGTCGAGTGCGATGAGCAGTGCATCTACTTTACGATGCAAATCTACAATTTCCATTTCGTTTTTCAGGTTCACTTGGTAATCATTTTGTGCTTGGGCGCGGTCTTTATCTGATTGACGATTTTGTGACATCAAAATAACAGGAGCTTGCAAGGCGGCGAGTGTGCTAAGGGTTAGGTTGAGCAAAATAAATGGCGCAGGGTCAAAGGCATTACTGCCCAAAAATAAATTAATCCCCATCCAACCCAGCATCAAAAATAAAAACGAGATAATAAATGTCCAGCTACCCGCCCATGAAGAGATGCGGTCTGCCATCCGTTCTCCAAAAGTCGCTTTTTCATCGAGGTCTTCATACACATCATCGGTGACGGTACGTGGACGCAAATCTTCGATAATTTCGCGGGCTTCTGGACTCAGCAAATTTTCGAGTTCTTCTGCTTCGGTAATTAATTCTTCTACACGAGCATCGGGATCATCGTTTGGGATTAGGGACAAACGGTCAAAAATCAAATCGTTGTACATTATGCACCTCTCTCATCCATAAGGGTGAACAACAAAATCAAAAATATATGATTATGAGTCTTATGCCATACGCCCAAACATCAGGAAAGCAAAATATTAGCTCATAATGATGATGAGTTTGGCAATGTGAGGAACATAAACTTTAGCGGGTGTTGCTCTGCCAATGCAGAGTCGGCGGTCAGGTGGGGTATCTTCTCACCCCTATCCATCCGCCAAAAGGGGATTATCTGAGAGGGGAGATGATAGCCACAACAAGACCACCGCTACACGCGGGAGGCTTATGTTCGTTACTACTAGGGCTATCTTTCATTGTGTCCTACTTTATAAAACGGATAAAAAATGTGATTTTCATCACATTAAAGACAGTGTAACCCCATTTCAATCAATTGGCAAGCCTGCAAAATGAATGAAATGGTTAAGAAATCCATGCTATAATGTGCATACATCATTGCAATGAGGGGAAGATTATGACAACAGAAATTCCGGGACCAAAGGGGAAATTTTTAACAGGCAATTTGAATGAAATGCGCCAAGACTTTTTGCAATTTTTAGTAGATACAGACCGTGATTATGGTCCTGTATCACAAATTAGCGCGGGACCTATGCGGATGGTCATCCTGTCTAATCCCGATGATATTGCCGATGTTTTGGTCAAGCGTGCCGATATATTTTATAAGACCAAAAGCACCAAACGACTACTCGCCACACTTTTAGGGGAAGGTCTCATCTCGCTCGAAGGCGAAAATCATAAACGGCATCGGCTCATCATGCAACCAGCCTTTCATACCCGTCAGGTGATGGCATATACCCAAGTGGTTGTAAACTATACCAAATCATGGATAAATCGGCGTAAACAAGGCGAAACACTCGATATTGTGCCATCATTTGCCGATTTAATGCTCGATATTGTCATCGGCACATTTTTTTCGACCAGTTTGGCACAAACCCCAAAAATCAGAAGCGCCATGCAATCGTTTAGTAATGCGCTCAATTTGCAAATTCGCAGTCCCATCCCGCTACCCAAATGGCTACCGACCAAATTAAATCGTACCATAGATGATGCACTCAAAACACTCGATACAATCGTCTATTCTTTGCTCACAGAACGGCGCGAGATGAAAAATCCGCCCGCCGATTTATTGACAGGACTCATCACCGCAACCGATGAGCAAACAGGCAAACCACTCAGTGATAAAGAAATCAGAGACGAAATAGCCACTATCTTCTTTGCAGGATACGAAACAACCACCACCACCTTAGCTTGGCTTTTTTATTTGCTCACCACACATCCGCAGGTAGCCAATAAACTGAAAGCAGAAATCATACAAACAGACATCAACATCACCACATCACGTAGGCAACTGCCCTATTTAGATGCGGTCATGAAAGAAACACTGCGTTTATATCCTGCCGCATGGTTATTTGACCGTGAACCAACAGAAGATGTAAAAATCGGGGGATATGACATCAAAAAAGGGCAAACTATATATATCAGTCCATACTTAGTCCAACGCAAAACTGATTATTTTGAAAAACCAACAGAATTTATCCCAGAACGCTTTTTGCAAAATACAGAATCAACCCTACCCCATTTTGCTTATTTCCCATTTGGGGGTGGCACACGAGTATGTATTGGGCAGACCTTTGCCTTGCATACCACCACACTCATTTTAACCACATTACTGCCACAACTCCAATTTGAACTCATGCCTAATCAGACCATCACGCCAGCCGCCTCTGCGACAATTGTGCCAAAACAAGGTGTGATGATGCGTATCAACCGATTATCGTAGCATTCATCATAAAGGACGGTATGTTATGCCAATTTCTGCACATTTTGAAAATGACAACCATCTTGTCATCTGGACATTTGAGGGCAGATGGACTTGGGATGATTATTATTCTCAACGAGATACGATTAATCATAAAATAGAGGAGATGCCTCATCTTGTAAATATGATTGTGGACATCACAAATGGGAGTATTTTGCCTCAAAACGTATTATCACACACAGGTACAGCAGTTCGCAAAGCCCCACATAACCTTGGGGTCATTGTGATTGTGGGACCGAGCCTAATTTTGCGGACATTTTTCCAATTTTTTAAGCGGATGTATGGCATGTTCCAGCCTGAACAAGACAAGAACTTGCACATGGTCTCTACATTGCAAGAAGCACACGCCATCTTGCACCAAAAATTACCTAAAAACGACTAATTAAAAATGGAGGCTCATCTAAGCCTCCATTTTTGCTATTTTTATATCGCCACTTTGCGGTGCATCTCAACCCAATCTATCACCGATTGTTCGAGTTGCTCAAAATCATCCAAAATGAACAATTTATGGTGCATAGCACGCGGACTAGGGATAATCCGTTCAAATTCTTCTAGGGAATAAGAGACACGCTCTACCTCATCAGAGAGAGATTTGTGCATCTCCCCATACGAAGACATCAACCCTGCACCAAAGGCTTTAATGCCACCATTTTCATTCCCTTCACGAATGAACCCAAATTCGATGGTATACCACCACAAACTGCCCAATGATTTGCGTTCTTCACGGGTGAATTGCAAGGCATACTGGGCAAATTTTTGGATATAATCGGCATAACGACGATTCGCCATGAGGGGCAAGTGTCCAAACGCATCGTGCCAAATATCGGGCATTGGGGTGTAATCTAAATCTTTTTGGTCGCGGATATATTCGGTGATGAGGAATTTGCGTTCTGCCAGATGTTCAAACCACTCTTGACCATCTGAAAATTGCACAGGGGTGCTGACCAATTCCCAACCCACCAAATTTTGGAATACCTTATCCATTTCTTCAAAATCGGGGATTCTATCGCCAACCAAGCCAATTTTATCCACACCATCGAGCCAATAGTGAGAGGCATATTTGCAAGCAATAGGGTATTGCTTTTGCCAAAGTAACCGCCAAGTCTCATGTGCAATATCATCAAACACAAAAAATGGGCGTTTTGTCATATCCGTTTATCTCCTAAAAAATATAAGTACCATACTTGGCACTATTATACAATATTTTTTAGATTATTTGCCCAATTGTGAAGGCGGACGCACTAAATCAAATAAATCTGTTACACGGGTATAGGCATTACCCGCCAATTTACCAATCGGCTTTAGCGCCTCGACATCTATTTTATCTGTCCCAATCAATACCGATTCATCTACATGGACATGCAACACACGCCCAATCACCACATGCCCGCCACCTAAATCTATAATTTGCGCGACTTTACATTCAAAATGGATAGGACTTTGGATGACGCGCAACGGTTTTACTGTGAGTGATGGTGCGGTGGTAATGCCTGCCATCGCAAATTCATCCACATCGGCATCCCATTCGGTAGCGGTCAGATTCATGGCTTCGCCGAGCGATTCTGTGACGATATTCACCACAAATTCGCCTGTATCACGGGCATTATGCAGTGTATCTTTGCGTCCGTTATCGGTGCTACGGATGGTTGGGCAAAATAACACATGCGGGGGATTTGAACTAGCAACATTGAAAAACGAGAATGGTGCAAGGTTATGCACGCCATCTTTGCTCATGGTCGAAATCCAACCAATCGGGCGTGGGACGACAGAGCCAACCAATAATTTATACATTGAAGCGGGTGGAATAGCTTCGGCAGAAAGTTCCATTATTCATCCTTTTAGTTGTGCGATAGGCATATCCCATTATGCCTAATTTATAGATGATTTAGGAGACCCTACCCCTTACGCCCTGCCATACCACGAGGACAAGTAAGATGATGCCAATAGCCAATAGACCGATACCAATAAATGGGGCGATGTCTGTAGGTACAGATACAGGTTCTTCAATTTTTGTCGCAGGTTCAGATGCAATAATCGTTTGGGTTAATGTCGGCGTGGGCAGTTGCGTTTGGGACGGTACTGCAAATGATGTGGTTTCGGCTAAATTTGTGCTGGATGGCGATGGTGGTATAGCATTACCCAATATCTCAAAAAATCCTGTTACTGGTGTTGTTTCTTCTGATGTAATCGTCATCGCGGTATCCATTATCACTTCTTCTGTGACATCTCCTATCCCTGCCCCAACCGACATCACAGCCACAGGCAATTCAGTGAGGCTCATGGTGGGCATGGGGACAACCATCATCACATCAGATGAGGTTTCGGTCGATGTTAGGTTTTCTGCTGGTACAGCGGCATAGGCTTGTTGAGTCTGCATTAAATACGCATCAATTGATGGCGGTATAGGCATATTAGATGGAGCAGATTCAACAGACACTTCTAATAAAGGCTCTTGTGAAGCAGTTGGCATCGCCATTACACCTGCCATTGTTGGGTTAAG
>CALDGT010000312.1 GCA_937942935.1 uncultured Chloroflexota bacterium
CCACTTGCACCGCATTATCTCCCACCTGATTTTCAAGTTCATGAATCAACATCGCCGCGCCTGTATCCAACGGGATGACCTGAATATTATTTTCGGCAAAATAGGCTTTGAGTTGTGGCGTGACCATGCCCGCATCCCACGGTCCCCAATTGATACTCACAATCTTGAGGTGCGGATAGCGTTTTTGATACAAATACGCGGTTTTATTCAAAATTTCATTGGCGATTGAATAATCGGTTTGCCCCACATTGCCAAAAAATCCCGCTACAGAGGAGAACAACACCAGATGTTGCAATTCTTGGGCAGGGATAGCTTCTAACAGATTTTTGAGTCCATCCACTTTTGCCGAATAGACCGTTTCAAAATCTTTTTGGGTCTTATTCTCAATGAGTTTATCCGCCAAATTGCCCGCACCATGAATAATACCCGTCACCTTCCCCAATTTTTGGGATGCAGATTGAATCCCCACTTTGACCGCGCTAGGATTGGTGATGTCGGCGCTCAGATATTCGGCATAACCGCCTTTTTCGGCAATGCGGGCGAGCGTCTCACGGATTTCGCGGCTGGCAAGCACCTCACGGGTCATATTTTGAACGGCGGTGGGGGTTGGTTTTTCGCCCCGCGCTTTGAGGGTATTCATAGCGGCGGTTTTGAGGCTGGCTTCATCGAGGGCAGATTGCGCCCAATCGGGGTCGGGGTGCAATTCAGACCGCCCCATCAAAATGAATTTGCATTTGTAATAGTCTGCCATGACCTCTACACAATAAGCGGTGATGCCCCTCGCGCCACCACTCACCACGAATACAGAGGACGATGTAATTGGTTGTGACATGATGAAAAACTCCAAAATGATAATAAATCCTCTATAAAAACACTTTTGGGTTCTATTTGATACGCGGACACAATCAATTGTGTCCCGTCAATTTGTAGATAGATGTGTCTTGCTGGTTCATTTTATAGGGGGAATTGTCTCATATTTTGGCGGGATTGCAAACAGCGATGTGCAGAATGCCTATACACTATTTGAACACCTCACGGAGAGGCACACTAAATCCCTTTAGTGCATCGCCCGCCCGTGAGGGTATCGTTTTCAGAGAGAAATTACCCTACCCAACCAAAATCACCAACACGCTCAACGAGACAATACTCCCCAATGTGCTAATCAGAATGACACCCGCCACAAATTCGACATCGGCAGAGAATTCAGATGCGAGGGCGCTGGTCAATACCGCCACAGGCATGGATAACTGAACAATCCCCACCTGACGGGTGAGACCTTCTATCCCTAATAGTGCCATCAATGCAATTGCGATGAAGGGTGCAACAACCAATTTTACCCCACTGGCGGCGAGCATAGGTGTAATCCGTTTGAATGTAAACCGAGTTTGCCCCAATAATACCCCTAATAAGACCAACATCATCGGCACAGCGGCATCTGAGGCAATATCAATCATCCGCGCAATCGGCAAGGGCAAGGCGGGGGCGTTGGGCATATCGGCAGGGGCATAAATATAGATACCTGCTTGGTTGAGGATTAGCCCAATAACCATCGCATACAACATCGGCAATTTGAAAATATTCATCATCGCACTACGTGATGAACTGCTATTCCCGCGTGAGGCAAAATATACCCCTAGTGTGTTACTCACGACTGCCGAAGCCACATAATACACCACCGCCAATTGTTCTGCGCTTTGCCCAAAGGCAAATTTATTGAATGGAATCCCATAATTGGCGGCGTTTATCATCAACACACACAGAA
>CALDGT010000313.1 GCA_937942935.1 uncultured Chloroflexota bacterium
ACTAAAGCTAGATGATTCTTCTTCTTCGCCCATCTGCACATCGGCAGACCATGTGAGGGCGCGAGTGCCGAGTCCGAGCGCATCCCATAATCCGACAACACCGCGCACAAACGGCGTTTTGCTAATCCATCCGCCATAAATGCGTTTGCTGAGGGGTTGCTCATGGATGACAATCCGACCTTCTGGGTCACGGGCGGCGATGGCGGATGTTTTTGCGCCACGCATCAACACGCCTTCGATGACGGCTTGCCCACCATACGAAAATTTAATTTCATGCTTTGGTTTTTCGAGTACACGTTTATCTGGCATAACTATACACTTTCCTACTCAATTGGGAGTAATAGATAACGATTATTAGGGGTGACTTCGGTGATATTGGTCGCACCAATGGGTTGCATGAATAACCACACATCCCCGCCGACCACACATCCTTCTGGACCGTCTTCACAATCTGCCCCCGCGAGGATGAGCCGATAGATTCCATTTTCTGGGCGCATGATGACTATATCACCCTGATTGTTGACCAAATAGCCTTTATCTGATGTGGCGCTAATTTCGAGTGTTACCGCCTGACCTGTTCTCGCCCATGTTACGATGGTTTGTGTCTGATTGAGGTGATATAACCGCACCACATTCGTGCGGTCATTACGGGCGAAATGGGTTTCATACACACCATTCAGATATTGCGAAACAACCTTCCAGCTATAAAATGCAGGACGGGGTGTGCCATCGGCAGGGGATAAAATCCCAAACGATTCTGCGCCTTGTGGCAAAAATTGGTCGTATAATTTATACACTGCGACCCGAGTCGCGCCCGCCGCTAATGCTTGTGATGCCGATTGTATCAAGAAATTGGCTTGATGTTGCAGTGTGATTTGGAATTGTGGACGATTCACCATCCAATTGGGGTCTAAATTGGGGCTGGCGTTGGTCTCTGTTACCCAAATTTGTTTATCGGTGAAGCCATATTGATCGAGCAAATCCCGATATAGTTTTACAAGGTCATAAACGGTATCGGTGCGGAAATAAATATGTAGACTGAGGGTATCAAAATAATAATTGTATTGCTCACCGTCAGGGTCATTTTTGATGCGTTCTAATAACATATCGGTAAAAAGGCGTTCACCACGGTTCACATCATGCCAATAAGTTGTCCCTGCGAGGTGGATACGGGCAGACGGGTTGCCCTCTTTGACCGCCAGATAAGCCACTTTGACCATCTGGAAATAATCTTCTAGTGTTCCCTCAAATTCAAATCCATAGACACCGGGTGCAATATCGGGTTCATTCCAGATGATGAACCGATTCACCCCGCGCGAGGCGTAATATGCCCCAACTTTTCGCATGAAATTTGCCCATAAATTATTCGGGTCATCCACAGGGAGATATAACCCGCGTGGCACACCCGAATTAGGCGAACCATCCGTTGCCCATGCGGGCGTATTTTTGACCACAGCAACAATTTCACGATTGCAATCGCTGGCGTAAACCAACCACTCGTCGGGAATATTCAAAAATCCCACAAATTCATCGGTGTTATTGGGTTGATGGTCTGCCCAATTGAAGATGAGTCGTTCCCATCCAAGCCCTAATTCGCAAGTGAGTTCTGGATACCATACTCCTTCTACAATCCCAAATACATTTTCGTATGGGGTGAGGTAGGAAATGGGGGTTTGGGCGCGAGATGGGGTAGGTATATTGCCTATTATGAGGCATAACCCGACTAACAATATGGCTAAAATGATTTTTCTCATCGGTATTACTCACGGTTTACAGGGCGAATATCTTGTAAATTGGCTTGGAGTGTTTGTTTATTTTGCCATTCATTCATCTCTAATTCAAAAGCAATATCTACACGGTCTGGCATTTTATTCACCCAATCCCCAAGCCCAAAGCCGATAGCATCAAGTGGTGGTTGGCTGGCACGCGAAATTTTTAATTTGAGGTGTTTACCATCTTTGCCAACTGTTTTACATTCTGCCACATGCACATTTCGACACATAAACACTGGCTTGGGATTGCCGTTGCCACACGGTTCTAATAAAGCGAGGGCATCTACGATGTCTAAATTCAGTTGATGAATATTGAGTTCCGCATCAATTTCGAGTGTTGGGACGAGGACTTGCCCACTGAGTTGATGATGTGCCATATCGGTTAGTCGGTCGCGCAAGGCGGGGATATTGTCATTGTGGATGGTGAAACCTGCCGCCAACGCATGACCCCCATGCCGACTGAGTAAATCTGAACATTGGTCGAGTGCTGATGTAATGTCGAATTGAGGGATGCTACGGCATGAGGCGCGACTTTCATTCTCGCCTAATTCCATCACCACAGAGGGCTTAAAATATTCTTCTGTGATTCTGCCCGCCACTAAACCGACGATTCCGGGTTCAAATCCATCATGCGAGGCAAAAATAAGCGGACCATCGTTATTT
>CALDGT010000314.1 GCA_937942935.1 uncultured Chloroflexota bacterium
ATTTGAGCGCGATGATTTTGCCCGGCAGTAACGCATCGGCACAAGCGATAATGGCATCGTGATGTGTGGCGATTATCGCCCCATCAGCATCCCATAATTCGATATGCGGTCCGCATACAGGGCAAGCAATCGGTTGGGCATGAAAGCGCCTATCGGATGGATGGTCATATTCGGCTTGGCAATCGGCACACATCGTAAAGGTGTGCATGGTCGTATTCGGGCGGTCGTATGGTAAGGCGCTCATAATTGTGTAGCGCGGTCCACAATGGGTACAATTGATAAATGGATAACGATAACGCCGATTATGCGGGTCGGTCATCTCATGCAGGCAATCGGGACACAGTGCCAAATCGGGCAAAATAATTGCCGTTTTTGCGCCGTCATGGTCGCTTGGGCGAATGATAAATTCGGTATCCGATTCAATGGGGATGAGTTCAATATGACTATGTGCAATAAAGGCATGTGGTGGTAATTCTGTGAATAGGCGCTGTGTAAATTGGGCTACTGCACCCTCATTCCCCTGAATTTCGATGATGACACCCTGTGGGGTATTACACACCCATCCCACCAACCCCACTTCATGCGCGATACGATACACAAATGGGCGAAACCCCACCCCTTGCACAATCCCGCGTATGGTGAAACGGTTACGAATGAGGATCATTTTTTCCAGCCCACGATAACAATGTCGCACACCGATTATCGGCACACCACTTAACCCAACCCGCCAACAAATTCATTTTTTCTGCCACCCTATCCGATAATCCTTCACCCATGCCAAAATCGGCGCCCGTGATGGTGATGAGGATGGTGAATGGCAATTTATCATATAACCATTTGGTCATGGCGAGTAGGCTTTGTGGCGAAAGATGGTGGGTCATCACGGGGGATTCATCGGCTGGCAAAACGGGCGTGATATGCACATCCCCCGCAGACCCTTCTATGCTGGCATCCACAAGGATGACCATATCTGCGCCCGCCACCATGTCGCTATGTTCGGGTAGCAATTGATGGGCGGTGACACAGATTACATCCTCTAATATGAGGTCTTGTATCTGTGCCACCGTTGCCCATCCTACCCCGTCATCACGGCGTAATGGATTGCCATAACCGATGACCAATATCATCCGCGTTTGACCTCGCCAACAACTTCACCATCTGGTGATACCATCTCAATATGCAACGGCATTTGACCAATGGCGTGTGTGGAACAACTCAGACACGGGTCAAATGCGCGAATCACTGCCTCTACACGGTTCAATGCGCCTTCGCTGGCTTGTCCACCATGAATATATTTTTGCGCCACTTGCAAAACACCTCTGTTCATCGCCATATTATTATTGCCTGTGGCGATGATGAGATTCACATAGCGAATTAAGCCATCTTCATCTATTTTATAATGATGGAGCAATGTCCCGCGTGGGGCTTCGCTGATGCCAACGCCTTCATACGCATTCGGTGATGCCAATGCGTGGACGTGTGGCGACAGAATATCGGGCGAATGGAGCAATTGCTCAATCCGTTCCACCCCAAATAACATCTCTATCAGGCGGGCATAATGATAATGGAACGAGCTTTGGCGGTCTTCAAACGACATTTCTTTGAATAACGCCAATTCTTCATCGGCGAGTCGTGTCCCCGCATGGCTGGCGAGGTTCAACCGCGACAACGGACCCACCCGATACATGCCATTCGGATACCCACGCGGTTTATAATACGGGGATTTGAGATAAGAATATGGCTCAACAGCTTCACCGATGGTCTCTTGGTAATGATATTTGTCCATCGCTGGCACAAGCACCTTGCCATCCACATCAATAATCCGCAAATCGCCATCATAAAATTCGAGCGCGTTGGTCTTGGTTACAAGCCCCATGTGTAGGCTTGGAAAATTGGCAAAAACGCGGATTTCTTCTTCAAATTCGCTCATGCGTGCCTTAAATAAATTCAACGCATTGAGGACAAACTGCTTGGCTTCGGGTATCATCGCCAAAATTTCATCGCGTCCCTCTTTGCTGAGGGGTGTTGTCACACCACCGGGGACGAGCCACGCGGGATGAATCCGTTTGCCTGCTAAAATTTCGATGGTGTGTTGCCCAAATTGACGCAAGCGCACCCCGCCCCGCGCCATTTCGGGGTGTGTTTGTGCCACACCAAAAATGTGCCGATTATCGGGGTTGCTATCCATCCCCAAGAGCAAATCGGGAGAGGATAAATAGAAAAAGCTGAGGGCGTGCGATTGTACCATCTGCGCCAAATTCACCATCTGACGGAGTTTGATTGCCGTCTCTGGAATTTTGACCGCCAATAATTCATCACAGGCTTTTGCAGAGGCGATTAAATGGCTAATCGGGCAAATGCCACAAATCCGCGCCATCAATGAGGGCATCTCGCGGAAGGGACGACCTTCGCTGAGGAGTTCAAATCCGCGAAATTGGGTGACATGAAATTGGGCATCGCGCACTTCGCCCACATCATCCAAAAAGAGTGTAATTTTAGAGTGACCCTCAATACGGGTCACTGGGTCTATGGTGATGGTCTG
>CALDGT010000315.1 GCA_937942935.1 uncultured Chloroflexota bacterium
CAAATTCTTACGCGCCAGTGAAATCGGCTTGCGTGAAAAAGAAGAACGCCCACTCTCTACCGATGCCGAAAAAACCTACGAGTTTGATTATTTTGTGGCATTGGTGAATGGTGAACCTGTGGCAGTAGACCCATATACGACAGAACCAGAAAATGCCGTTATGGGCGATTTGCTGGTGGATAATCTCCAATTAGGCGATTTTACTGTCAAATCGGGTTTACAAATCATCGCCGATTCTGCCCGTGAACATACACTTGAAGAATGGGCAGATATTTGTGGAATTGATGTCAAAGTTATTGAAGAAATGGCATATGAATTCACCAATCATGGCACAAAAGCCGTTGCCGATATTCATCGTGGCGTGAGCCAACATACCAACGGTTTCTATAATGTGTTGGCGTGGTATACACTAAACGCCCTCATCGGCAATTATGACCGTGCAGGTGGACTCATCAAAGCCAGCAGTTATAGCGCCAATGGCACAAAAAAGGGACAACCCTACAAAATTTCAACAGCAAATGGGGCAATGGCACCGTTTGGGACAAGCATCATCCGTCACAACGAAAAATATGACAAACACACCCTATTTTTCCGTGATGGCTATCCTGCCAAACGCAATTGGTATCCTCTTTCGAGCGATATTTACCAAGAAATTATCCCATCTATCGGTGATGCGTATCCGTATCCTGTTAAAGCACTCATGCTTTATATGGGTTCGCCTGTATATTCGCTCCCCGCAGGCAATACCAATATTCCCATTTTAGCAGACCCCAAGAAATTGCCACTATTCATCGCCATTGACCCCTTCATCGGTGAAACTAGCATGTTCGCCGATTATATCTTCCCAGATACGATGTATTTGGAACGGTGGGAATTTCATGGCAGTCACCCCAGTGTCGCACCAAAGATTCAACCTGTGCGGAATCCGGCTATTGCGCCACTCGTGCCAGAAGTCACTGTTTTTGGTAAAGAAACACCCATGTCGCTAGAAGCCGTTTTGTTAGGTATCGCCGAAAAGATGAGTTTGCCCGGTTTTGGTGTGGGCGGATTTGGTGATTATGGCGATATGATGCACCCCGATGATTTGTATCTGAAGATGGTCGCTAACCTCGCATTTGGCGAAAAAGAGGATGGCTCAGATTCTGTGCCTGATGCAGATGCTGATGAAATGCGAATTTTTATGCAATCACGCCGTCATTTGCCCGCCAGTGTGTTTGATGCAGAACGTTGGCAAGTGATTGCAGGGGATTTGTGGGCAAAGGTCGTTTTTGTCCTCAACCGAGGCGGACGTTTCCAAAGTTTTGCCAAAGGTTATAAAGAAGGTGATGTCCCCGAACAAAGCGCCAGTTATTTTGGATTTGACCCAACCGTTGCCGCTAATCCATTCGGTACAATGGTCAATATCTACCAAGAAAAAACCTATGATAACAAGAGTTCCATGACGGGTGAACACCTCTTTGGATATGCCAAATTTATTGAGGGACCGTTTGATGTGACTGGTCAAAAGCTCGATGATGAAGCCGATGGGTATGATTTACGGATGATTACCCACCGCGAAATTATGCAAACCAAGAGCCGTACTTCATCTAATTATTGGTTACTAGCATTGTTGCCAGAAAATTCGCTCATCATCAACACACTCGACGCCCAAGCACGCGGATTAAAAGAGGGGGATTTGGTGCGAATCACATCCCCAACGAATCCCGATGGTGAATGGGATTTGATGAATGGTCGCACTGTACCGATGATTGGCAAAGTGCAAATCACAGAAGGTATTCGCCCCGGTGTGGTCAGTTTCGCGCTCGGATTTGGTCACTGGTCGTATGGTGGCGTGGATATTCATATCAATGGTCAAACCATCTCTGGTGATGCGCGACGGGTTAAAGGCTTCCATGCCAATGCCGCTATGCGCGTTGACCCGTATCTGAAGAATACCACCTTAGTTGACCCTGTGGGTGGAAGCGCCGTATTCTACGATACCTATATCAAGATTGAAAAAGTATAATTCTTGCCTTATGGGGATAGCATGAGTATCTTGGCTATCCCCATGAACCCATCTCACAGAGGTGTTTTATGACTTTATTACTCGATGATGATTTGCAAAAATTGGTTGATAGCGTGACGATGCCAACACTCGATTTTCTCCTCAAACAAACCGAGTCATTACATAGACACCTCTGCCCACGCCAAGTATTAGGGGTTCGCATGAGCCTCTATGCGGGAGAACTATTGGGATTAAGCCTGCCTCAACCATTTGATGAAAAGCGCGTTTTTGCTTTTGTAGAGACAGACGGTTGTTTTGCAGATGGAGTATCGGTTGGGAGCAATTGCTGGTTAGGGAGGCGCACATTGCGCTTGATGGATTATGGCAAAACCGCAGTTACCTTTGTTGATACCCAAATAAATCGTGCTGTAAGGATTTATCCCTATCCGCAATCGCGCACCATCGCCAAACAACTATCTCCAGATGCAAAAAGTCGCTGGCACGCCATGTTAACAGCCTATCAAACTATGCCAAATGAGTCTTTACTTACATGGCAATCGGTTACACTCACGGTTTCAATGCAAAATCTTATCAGTCGGGCAGGGGTACGAGTGAATTGTGCTATTTGTGGTGAAGAAATCATCAATGAGCGTGAGATATTGGTAGATGGTAAGCCTATTTGTCGATCTTGCTCAGGGGATAGTTATTATGAAACATCATGATAGGCGTTTAATCGGGCATCCCAAAATCGCTTTAGGCGAGTGTAATCAAATCGCCCACTCAGGTGTGTCATCTGTAGTGCATAGACCACATCCAGCACATCATAAAAATCCACTTTTATCCTGTTTGGTAGAACGATGTTGGCACGCGGGTAAAAAATCGGTGCATCATAGCGATTTCGCTTGAGCGTCCCTGTCATTTTCACCAGCGAATCCATCGAATAGCTTTTCGGCTCTGGGGCGAGTAGGGGGTGACTCAAATCATACGTCTCTAACTGTCTCAGGGTGACATAGCGCCTACGGATTGTCAGTTCACGGATACGCGATTCAAACAGGGGTTGTTCATCGTTTCCCCACACATAGAATATTGGTCGGGTGCAGGATATGCGCCAGTTCCGTTGCTCATGTTGAGACCGTCGCCAAAACTGTTCGTATTCATTATTGGCATCAAAGACTTGCTCTGGCGTGAACTCGATGTTACACCATTTTTGCAGTAGTGTCTGATTGCGAAGCGAAATATCACTTTCCCTGAATGGGATTGCGGGACGTGTGTACAGAAGTGAATCTCGAATATCGTGCCATTGCTCAAACTGGTTATCCAACATTGTATTCCATCCACATGATAAGAGTCATACTTATAGTTTATAGTGGTTCATAAAGCGTGTCTAGGGGTTATAATAGCTACTTATAAGGAGGCTTTCCCGATATTATAAATTGCCTCGCCTTGTGTCTCATTTCTATCATATCAAACACACGATATTGCCCCTCATGTCAATTTCTGTCCCATTGCCGATGATATTTTCTT
>CALDGT010000316.1 GCA_937942935.1 uncultured Chloroflexota bacterium
CTTCTGTCTTTTCTTTGCGGACGTGTTCAAGTGCCTGAATCATGAGGGTGATTTCAGTGAGTTCAAGGGGGCGGAATTGGTCAATGAGCGATTTCAACACATCGGGCGCGGTGGTTGGCAAGGGTGCAGGTGTCGGTGTTGTGGAAGCGGAATGGTCTTTGCCGTTGGTGTATGTAGGCGTGGATTCTCCATTGGAGAAAGTGGTGTCATCGGCTGGTGGGGTGACGGGTGTTGTGACCACCCCTGCTACCGGTTGGGGCGCTTCGATGGGTGTGTCTGTGGGTTCAGAATGGGATGATTTATACCAGTCATTCCAGCTCATGGAGACCCATTCATCAGGGTTGGGGTTATAACGTTCCATTTTAGAGAGGATTGGGTCGAGATTTGATGGAATGACAAAATGCTCGCCTGTGGCGTGAATCTTCTCGGTTAGTACAATGGTTTCATCACTGCCGATATAGACAAATACTGTGGAATTTGCTCCGTTGGATGCTAACCCGATTGCAGAAGATGGGACGGCAGGCGTAAGAGGTCGTATGCGTGGTTTCATCACATCTGCAAATGAGGGTTGAATAATGGCATCCACGACCGTGCCAGATTCTTCGGCTTTGGTGATGAGTTCAATGATGCCAGATGCAGGTATTTCACCACTTTGGTAGAAGTCTGCGATTTTGTCCGCGAAAGATTCAATAAACATATCATGAGCATAATTCGCCTTACGAAGGATGTGTTTAATTGCTACTTTGACACGCGCTCGGTTTGATTTATTCCAGTCGGTGAAAGTAATGATAGACGATACTTGCTCATGAATTTGATATGCCAATAGGTGTATTTTCTCCTTTGGCTTATTGACCCCTGTCTCTATGATTTTGGCAATCATGCTAACCGTGAGCGCATCGGCATTGGGTGTTTCGGGTTGGGGTGCATCTGCCGAATCGGATGGCATTTGCACCAACTCATAGGTTTGGTCGCCGAGTGTGACGGATGTGGATTCACCAGCAATGACACCGCCCATTTGCGTTACCATGTCGCGGATAGCATCCACAAATTCTGTTTTGAGGGCATCCATGTCGGCTGATTCATCTTCTTCGTGGAAACGGTCAATCCATTGGCTCCATGAGGTCATTGTCCATTGGGTCGCATCTGGATGAATGGCTTGCATTTTGGAGATGAGCATCACGATGTTGGTGGTCTTGTAATCGCGTGACCAAGCCATTTCGGGTTCATTGGCATAGTCGCGCTCATAGACGACAAAGTTATCTTCGATGTCGGTGGTGATGTACATGGTGGTTTTCTCACCATCGGCGAATAACCCGGTATCTGGGGTGTAGTCTTGAGTCAGGGCATTGAGGCGGGTGTGCATGGTCTTGGCGAATGAGGGTGGTTCTACCAGAGGGGTGGGATTAACCTTTTCTGCCCATTCATCTAGCGAGATGACTATCCATTGCTTGTGGTCGGGTTGAAATTCAAACATCAATGCGAGTGCTTCTTGGATGGTATCCATAGGATTATTGTCGTCACCATTGATGAAGATGGTTTTCACAACATAGCGATTTTCGAGGGGATTAACGAACATTTTCGCGCTATTAGCAGTTGCATACATGCCCTCATTTGGGGTGAGCAGTTCCAACGCCTTATGAATATCGGAGTCGGTAAATCCTGCCGATTCGGGTTGTGGTGCATCTGGCTCGGTGACGGGATTCGCGGTTGTTTCAGCGAGTTTCTCAGCTCGGCGTTCCGCGACGGTCTTTTGTGTGGATGTGGCGTGCATCCAATGGTCACAGGTGAGTTCGTTCCAAGTAGGGACGACTGGTGAGAAGGCTTCCATCTTGGCGAGGGCTTCATCGAGTGTCATGATTTCTTGGGTGTATGCCCCGTTGACCGTTTCGACAAAATATTTACCCTTTTCCATGATGTGTGGCGCGACAAACATTTTGGTATCCCCATCCACCGCGAATAATCCCGAATTGGGGGGTAATGCGTGGATAAGTTCGGTGATTTGGACAGTGAATGTGACTGGCACATCATCAGGTGTGGAAAAGGCTTCGATGAACATCCCGTCGGATTTGAACACGGCATCTACAACGGGCGCAGGGTTACGCATGGATTCCCATTCATCCACCGAGACACTCATCCAGTGATTGAGGTTGGGTTCAAAGGCTTGCATGAGGTCAATCGCTTCGGGCATTTCGGCGGTGTGGATGGATTCACCCTCTGCCGATAAGGTGGTGATGTTCAATGCGGTGATACCGAGTGCTATCCGCGAAACGCACAATTTCACACCGTTGTTGGTGGCATACAGGACGTTGGTCGTCCCCATGAGACTGATGATTTCTTGGAAATGGGTGGCAAAGGATGGATAGGCAGGGACGGAATCCGCTTCGATGACGGGTTCTGCTTCAACATCGGCAACCAGAGGGGCATCCCAATTGTGTTCTTCAAAATCTTCTTGGGCGTAGTGTGGCATCGAATTGGTTTTAAGGAACTTGGGGTTGGTCATAACCACCAGCACACTTTTGGCGCGTGTTTCGGCGACATACAGCAAATTCCATTCTTGTTGGAGTTGCTCAGAGGTCATGTCTTTGGATTTGAGGGGCATCTTGTCTGGCGCGAGGATGAATACCCGGTCTGCCTCAAGCCCTTTGGATTTGTGGACGGTGCAGAAGGTGACAACATCGGAATTGGGTTTGCTATCACCAAACAGATTCTTGATTTTGTTTTCCAAGTCGGTGATGGATGCCACATCGGGATAGGCTTCGATGAAAAAGCGCAAGCCACTGCATTGGTCGCGGATGGTCTCAATGGCGACATCATCATTTTTCTTGGTGGCGATGTCTACTTGTTCGGTTTCGTAATTGGCGAGGCATTTGAGCAAATTGGCGAATGAATAATCACGGCGTTTGGCGAGTTTATCCAACAAGGCGATGAAGCCTTTGCTCATATCTTTGCCCTTAATCACAGAGGGGATGCCTTTGGCGATGAGCAAAAGACAATATTTAACCAGAGGGGCTTGAACCCGGCTCACCACCATATCGCCCAATTGGACACTGGACTCAAAAGCGGATTCGTCTAGCCACACCAATTTACCGCGTGGTTTGTCGGGTGGGCAGGTGAAGGTTGGGACAAGGCGTGAGGCGTGTTGGGTGATGACAGATGAACAGCGCCGAGTGGTATTGAGGGGTAACACGGTGCAATTCCAGCGTTTGACACTCAGGTCGAATGAATCACTATCCGCGCCAGCAAAGGCATAAATGGCTTGGTTTGGGTCGCCAACGAGGATAATGCGTCCGCCTTTGGGGTCAATGATTTTGGCAATCATCTCGCGTTGCATGGGATTGAAATCTTGTGCTTCATCCACCAGCACATATTTATAGGGGTAGAGATTGAGATTCCAACGGACTGCCCAATAAATCATATCGGTGAAATCAATGTTGTGCTTGCGTGTTTCGGCTTCGGCTTGTTTCATGATGTATTCAACATTGCGGATGACCAAATCCACCAATTCTTCATGAGGGACTTCCACATCCAGCCGATTCATATAAACCAGCCGTGTGAGTCCTGCCACATCGTTCCATTCCACCAGTTTGACCCGTGCGAGGTTCAATAAATTCACGAACAGGGTGAGGGTATCTTTACGGAGTTGATACAGTTTGTCGGCGCGTTCCTCAGCCTTGTAGGATTGAATTGCTTCGGAAAGAGTGAGGGATAACACACCATCCGATTCTGCCCACTTGTTGACCAAATCACGATACTTCGTGTCTTTTGGCTTGAGTTCGATGGCATTGAGATATTTCTTCAATGAGGCTAGTCCGAGCGAGTGGAATGTGCGGGCGGTGACACCAGTGCCAGTGAGTTTGGCTTCGAGTTCCTTCACGATGTCGGCATTAAACGCACAGAAGATTTTGGATGCCGATGTGGGGAGATGTTTGGCAATCCAAACCAGTGTGGAAGTCTTTCCAGCGCCAGCACCAGCGGCGATGGCGATGTTG
>CALDGT010000317.1 GCA_937942935.1 uncultured Chloroflexota bacterium
ACGTTCTCTCACTTTGGCATTGTGATAGGCGGTATAATCTCCCTTATATGTCTTGGCTTGGCGGGTATGCTCATCAAGCTCAATGATGCTGGTCACTGTTTTATTCAAAAAAGCGCGGTCATGCGAGACGATTAAAATCCCGCCTGTGTATGCGCTCAAATAACCTTCTAACCATTCCAAACTGGCGAAATCGAGATGATTGGTTGGCTCATCGAGCAATAAAATATCGGGCGCTTCTAATAACAGCAATGCCAATGCAAGGCGCGATTTTTCGCCACCAGACAAGGTATTGACCAAGCGTGTGCGTGGGAGATGGTCTATGCGTAACCCCGCCAAAACTTCATCTATGCGATGCCCAATATCATAACCGCCCATGCGCTCATATTGTTCTGTTTTATCGCCATATTCCGCCATCAATTGCCTAAAACCCTCTCCTTTTGCCGCCTCCATTTGGGCTTCTAAGTCGCGCAATGTGGCTTCTAGGTCATACAATAATTGTTGCGATGCCTCTATTTTGTCGGCGATGGTTTCATCTGGTGAGGCGTGAATTTGTTGCTCCAAATAACCGATGCGTGCTTGTTCAGATAAAAAGATTTTTCCACCGTCTGCCTCAAGTTTTCCCATGATAATTTTGAGCAGGGTAGATTTTCCGACCCCATTTGCGCCCACCAAGCCAATGCGTTCACGGCTATTTAGCACGAATGAGACCCCATTGAGGATATGATGAAATCCAAAACTTTTTGTGATTTGAGATACAGATAAATACAGCATAATTGGTTTGTCCTCTGTGATAGATAACATGAATACAAAGACAGACTCAGACAACCCTATGCAATTGTGGATTATTGGGGATGGATTATAGAATAACCATACGCACACAAATCAAACAAACAACATGTGGGGTGTCTTAATGTGTTTGGATTGATATGGGGAAATCAGTGTGCATGAAAAACCTTTTCACTAAAATAATCATAGACATGGGAATCATTCTTTGGTGAAATGATTGCCAATGCCATCTCTATTGAACGCCAAAATATAAATTTTGTCAATCAGTTTATGGACAGTTAGCCAATAAACCGATACACTATTCATAGAATTTGTCGTGAATAAAAAATGTGAGGCTCTACTTTGGCAAAAGTAATGATAGTGGATGATGACCGCACAACCGTAAAATTGCTCCAAACATTATTGGAGTTAGATGGGTTTGATGTGGTAGTAGCAAATCGGGGGGGAGATGTCGTTCATATTGCAGAACAGGCACAACCCGATATTTTTTTGATGGATTATCACCTAAATGATATGCACGGCGTTGAGGTTTTGCGTCATTTGCGTGTGCATCCGACATTCGCTAATACCCCAATTATCATGACATCAGGCTTAGATGTGAGTGAAGAAGTCATGGCGGCTGGCGCTTCTGCGTTTTTGGTAAAACCATTTGAGCCAGAAGATTTGCCTATTTTATTTGGGAGATTGTTGGGATAAGCATTTCCTCATGTTCAATTTAGGTTACGGTAAAGGCGTGAGCAATGAAAAGTATAACAGCAGAAGTTATAATTGTTGGGGCAGGGCTTGCGGGGTTAGTTGCGGCACAAGTATTACAAAATAAAGGTATCAATGTATCTGTGATGGACAAATCTACCAGCGTTGGCGGTAGAATGGCAACACGGCGCATTGGCACAGGTGTTGCAGACCACGGCGCACAATTTTTTACGGTGCGTGACCCTAAATTTCAGGCGATGGTAGATGATTGGGTTGCACAAGATATTGTGAGTGTTTGGGCTTATGGGTTTAGCGATGGTAGCCTTGTGACCGCGCCAACCGATGGGCATCCGCGTTATATTGCCCGTGGGGGTATGAATGCGCTCACCAAACATCTCGCCAGTGGGTTA
>CALDGT010000318.1 GCA_937942935.1 uncultured Chloroflexota bacterium
GTTTGGGGAAAATTACCCCTCGCCAAGCGTGATTATAAAAAAATGACCGACCTCGCGCCCGATATGGCGGTGGCTTGGAACGGCTTGGCAGAAATTCAATTACAAATGGGTGATTATGAATCGGCACATGTTGCCGCCATCAAAGCCTATCAACTCGCGCCAGATGAATGGGTCTCGGCGTATAATTTGGGCGCAATCGAAGACAGGCTCAACCGCCCACAAGATACCATTGAGCATTTGCGCCATGCCTTAAACCTCAAAATCCCAGATGCGCGTCATCGGCTGTTGGTGCATTTGTATATGGCGCGTGCTTATTCTCGTTTGAATGATGCCTCATCTGCTGAAGAATCGGTCAAAAAAATACAAGGATTATATGGGGGCATTCAAGAATGGCGCACCCTAATGAAAAGTGACCAAGCAGAGACACTCCGCACATTCATCGAAGCCGATGTGAACCTTGCTTCTGCCCTTGCCGATGGTGAAATCACCATTCAAGACCTGAAATAAGAGGGGATATGGGGCATATTATCCTACATATCTTCAAACAATTTCGGTCATGGGAGCGACTCGCACAAATTAGTTTTGTGATGGCGCTTTTGTTTTCGATTCCCGCCCTAATTTTTTCAGTGATAGGTGATGAAACCATACGCGGGTATGCCGTCATCAGTTTGATGGCGAGTTTGTTTGTAGCGCAACTCATCTTTTTGTGGGCGAATCGGGGGATGGTGAATGATTACACACGAGCGCAACGCCATTTTTTGCGCGGTGAATTTGGGCAGGCTGTAATCATCCTCAAAAATTATCTTCAAAATCACCCTAAAGATGTCCAAGCCATGACATTACTAGGCAATACCTATCGTCAACAGGGCGATTTAGAAGCTAGTCATGCTATTTTGTTAGAAGCCGTTAACATCCAACCAATGAACTATTTTCCACTCTATGGGTTTGGGCGTACACTATTGGTAGCTGGTCAATTTTCAGAGGCAATTACCACATTTCAAAAAACACTCAAGGCAGGTGGTCATGCCATTACCTATTTTGATATTGGGGAAGCGGCATATTTTGGTGGCGATATTCCAACTGCTCAAAAAGCCCTTTCGCGTGGGTTGGCAGAAGGTGGTGGTGATGAAAATCGGGTGTGGATGGCAACTGCCTTGCTCGCCCAATTAGAGAATCATACACTGCCCCCATTATCAGATGCCTCTCGCACTTATTGGCTGGCACAAGCAAAATTATTCGAGAATACCCCGTATGGGAAAGCAATCAAGATACTTTTGGCAAATCAACAGCAATCATAGGAGTTATGGCACATGCAATTTTTACTAAACCGTGAAGGCAATATCTCCGTTTTTCGTGTTGGTATTTTATTTGGCGTGTTAGGGATTATCGGCATTGGTATTGGGTTCTTGGCATTCACCTTAGAGGTAACGAATCGGCAACAACCATATAATGTTGTTTTATACCCAAATGCGAGTGAATTAGACCGTGTGCAAGGGGGCAATACATCTCAGACAGTCCGTTATATTGTTTCGGGTGTGACCGCAGAAGATGTCGCCGCATTTTATCAGGCAGAACTCGATAAACACTTGGGACAAAATCCTTCTACAGTGGGTCGCCAATTGTGTGTACGCACCCCACCTGTGGGCAATTATCAGGAATACCAACCCGGAAATGCTTTGTTGCCATATCATTTTGATTGCACATTCGATAACACCTTTTTGAGCAATGTTCAAATGACCAAAATCCGTATTCATCCGGGTGTACGCGATGATGCGAATAATATCAATTTTGAAGGTAGTGTGATTATTAGTTATGACCAACGCTGGTCACGCCCATAATCATGAGTGATGAAACAACACCCCAAGAGCAGGGTGACGGTTGTTTTTTGCCCTTATGGGCAGTTTTGATACTAGGGGGGATGTTGGTGGGATGTGCGGTTTTTAGCATCCCTGTTTTTAATACGCTTTATGGGATTGTTTTTCCACCAACTGCCCCCTTACCCGATGAATCTGTTCAGACAGAAAAAACAGCCATTGACCATGGGGTCGAGAATGCTCGTTATACAACCACACAAAATCCTTGTCAGGTTGTCCAATTTTATATCTCAGAAGGTGGGATTTGTGAGGTCTTGTGGGATATTTGTGAGGGCGACCAATTTATGGGTAAAAATCGGTCTTATATCCCATTTGCTCATTGCGAGGGGATATCGCCTGCTGGGGCATTTGCGGTGCATTGGGATGTGGATATACAATCTCTATATCCACCCCAACAAACCACATTCGATGTATCGCATGAAGTGTTGTGGGGAGGGATGCCCCTACCCACATCAACACCCGTTATTCCAAATTAACCAAAACGACATTACCTGTGTTATCACCTGTTGCCAAGAATTTGCCATCAGGATAATAAGCAAGGCTATTCACTCCAAAGATGTATCCGCTATAACGGTTATATTCTTTGGCATTGGCAATATCCCATACAATCACAATATTATCTAAGCCACCTGTTGCTAATTGGCTTCCATCTGGGCTAAAGGTGATGGCGGTAATAATATCGGTATGCCCTGTAAAGGTTGCGCCTGCGTTTAGAGTTGCCCCATCATATAATGTCACAGCCACGCCATTGCATAAGCCTTCTTCTTGCACGCCTGTGCAATATGCCACAGCAATTTGTGACCCATCATGATTGTATGCCACTTCGTGAACACTAACGGCTTCAATTTCGATTGCGATGGTATTGGCAAAATCCCAGATGAGCAATTCTCCGCTACGTGTACCAATCAAGATTTTTTCTTCGGTAGGATGATATGCAACGCTGGTCATATTGGTATTTGGCAAGCGTAATTCTGATATGGTGCCATCTGTGAGGTTAATCACCTGTAGGCTACTTTCGGTACAGCCTTCTAATGATGCGCCCACACAAGCGGCTACCGCAATTTTTGAGCCATCTGGTTTGAGTGATACTTGAGTGTTGCTGATGGGGGACATATTGGTCGGATATTCTGCCACTTTTTGACCATCGGCAGACCAAACTGTCACCAGCGCGTTGATGTCTACGGTGACAATATTTGTACCTGCGACCACATGGGTGAGGGGAGCGCCTGTGTTATTGAGATATGCCGATTCCAAATTATTGCCTGTGGCACTATCGAATGGGCGGACAAATGTATCTGCGCCATTGACGACCAACAATTGAGAGCTATCTGCTGTGAAGGTCATATCAAACACAGGGCTACCGACATGCAAGCGACCAATTTCGGATGTGGTGGCATCGTTCACAAAACGGCGTCCGGGTGATGTGACAAGCGGTTCTAGGTAATAATTGGGGGTGGCTTGTAAATCCGATTCTGCCGTCCAACCATATGTACCGTTATATAAAACTTGCCACCAAATCCGTGTGCTACCACCTTCGCAAATGGGTCCGCTAACCACATCCATAATTTCTTGGGTGCGGATTTCTAAAACGACATTAGAATTATCTACAACCGCTTGTGGGGTGGTGCGTAAACGCAAAACGGGGATGACACTGGTCACACGCGCACGCGCCCCAACTTGCAAGCGTGGTAATAAATAGCCTGTATAAGTGGCGGGGCAATTGGTGACAATTGGATTTGAGGCGGGCGGGTTGGTTGTTGAATCGGATACACCTGTTACGGGCAATCCTGCACAGCCTGTCCCTTGCACACTCGAAACTGTGATAGATACCCAACCTTTGCCTGCACGAGTACGGGTGAATACTTCGTACCAATCTGACCCTTGTGTGCGACCAGTCACACCGTAAACTTGCCCACTGGTGACTTGCTCTACAATTGCGCCATTCAAATTG
>CALDGT010000319.1 GCA_937942935.1 uncultured Chloroflexota bacterium
ACAAAGCAGGGACGGCGTATTCAAACGGAAATGGAAAATCTGCCGCGACTGCGGGCGTACTCATCGCCATGACAGATGACGGGATGATTTACATCGAAGATGTGGTGCGTGGATGGTATTCCGCATTGGAACGGGAACGGGTGATTAAGCAAACGGCTGAACTGGATGCCCAGAAATACGGCGCAGGAAAAGTTCGCGTATTCATCGAACAAGAACCGGGTAGTGGTGGGAAGGAATCGGCAGAAGCCACCATACGCAATCTGGTTGGTCACTCGGTGTATGCAGACCGTCCCACAGGCGATAAGGATACACGGTTAGAACCATTCGCCGCACAGACCGAAGCGGGGAATGTGAAATTGGTCAGGGGCAAATGGAATCACGATTACATTGAGGAGATGGTTGCCATCCCCAATGGGATGTATCGTGACCAAGCCGATGCGACGGCGGGTGCGTTCAATAAGCTGGCGGAAAAGAAAGAGATTGGGTTTATGCAGGCAAGTTGGCGCTAATTGACAAGATATGTTACAATTAGTACAAATGTTCTTATACACGAGGATACCATGACGACATTATCAGACACGATGCAGGAGGCGCTGAAACAATTCCACCAAAGCGGGTCATTTGGGAAGGCGAAAAAATCCACGATTGCGGGATTGGAACGGCGCGGGATGATACAATCAACAACTGAGGGGTATATGCTCACCGATGTGGGCAAGCGTGGGATGGTGAGTGAATCACAGGATAACCCGCGTCCAAATCGGCTCATGCTCCGTTGGAATATGCCCCACTTTCAGCCGACAGTGGATATTGGTCAGACGGATTATGCCTTCTGGGATAAGGCGCGACGGGGTAGGGCGCAAGGGCTTGGGTTGGGGGGGTTATTCATCAAGCCACTGGCGAGTAAAATCGCGTCATGGACACTTGGGCAGATACCGAAAATCCGTAGTGAATCTGAAACCGCACAAGAATTGGTGTCCGATTGGGTGAGTGAACATCATGCCAAACTGATTGAAGCGTATGAAGAAGCCTGTGCGATTGGTGATTGTTACCTGCTGGTCAATGCCGATTTGTCGCTGACCATCCTACCGCCACAGGTGGTCATGCCGATTCTGGCGAAAGATGATTATTCGGTTGTGGTGGGGTATCGTGTCACTGAGGTGCATCAGAACCCGTACACCTTTTCGCGGATGACCATCACCAATGATTACACCGCTACCGAGCGTGTACGGACGGTTTCGATAGATGCCGATGTGATTCAAGACGGGGTGTATAAGACGCAAACCAACACGCTAAAAACGCAACGCTTCCGCAATTTGACGGGGAAAATCCCGATTATCCACATCGCCCACGATGCAGGTGCGGATGAGCGGTATGGTCATCCTGTGGCAGAGGGGTTATTACACGCCATGTATCGCTATGATGATGTGTTTGAGTATGCCATCGCGGGTAACAAACGTCAGGGACGACCAACACCCGTCATTTCTGAGATGGGGGATGTTGACCAGATTAAAAATTTCTGGGAATTGTTCGGGAAGAAGGAACGGCATGTAGATGCTGATGGGAATGAAGAACTTGTGCCTGTCTTAGATTTTGATGCCGATAAGGTGCTGACGTTGGGTGGGAATGCCAAATTTGATTGGAAAGCACCGGGTAGTTTCACCACCGACACCCAAAACCTGCTGGAATTGCTGTTTTACCTGATACTCCAGCACAGTGAAATCCCCGAATTTGTGTGGGGGAATGCGATTGCGAGTTCCAAAGCGAGCGCGGAGAGCCAGATGCCCCCATTTGTGCGCTTCATTGAGAAGAAACAAGGGCAGGTCACACGCTGGCTCAATGCGGTGCTGGATGTGGTAGTTTCGATTATCCGCACGTATGAGACGGGAATCGGACAGGATGAATCGGTGAACATTGGCTGGATGCCACTCACCAATGCCGATGGGTCGTTGACGCTCCAAGCGGTGCAATTCGCGGTAGATAGAGGGTTACTAGATGATGAGACGGCGTTGCGATTGTTGCCACTCGACATTGAGAATCCTGCCGATGTGATTGCGAAGGCAAAAGCGGAACAAGCCGAAAAAGCAGAGGAATATGACCGTAGGCAAGAGGCATTGCTCTCTGGGCAGAGACGCGATGAAGATATGAGCAGTGATGAGGATAATCCAGACGAAGATGAGGAGATGGATGATGAACAACCCGAAAACCAATAAGCGCGTGGAGATTGCCGAGCATTGCGACCACATGGGCAATACCGTTACTTGTATGACTGATGTGATGGTTGTGGCTGGCAAGACATCCATTTTGTTTATCCCCTATTGGTATGTGAAATTGCATCGGCAGGATAAGGCGGATGTGGTGTTATTCACCAACCCAATGGATTGGCTGGCGTATATGGAGCAATTAAAGCCGATTGAAGCATGGGGGATTGGGAATCTGAAAGATGCGTATGGGGCGAGTAACCCCACATTTGAACGGATGCAATGGCTGACCAAAGAGGTTGAAGCTGGCAAACGGTTTGTCTATCTGGATATGTGTATCTGGGCAACTCCGCCGATGTTTGAGGATGACGGGTATACATATCATTTCTCCATTGGCGAAAAAGCGCAACATCGTGGCTTCGGCAACCGCATGAAACGCCAATGGAAAACCGCCATTAAGCCGTATTTGTGGGATTGGCGAATCGAAGAGGGGGTGAGTGATGAATCTGCCTAACATGCACATTATTATCACCGCCTATGGATTGGCGGATGACTTGTATCGGCTGGTGGATAATGCCGATGGGGTGGGTATCACATGGCATTTATTCCTGCACAGCGATTACCCCGATGTGGTGAAGGTGTGTGATGAATTGGACGAAATGAAGAATGTCCATTTGTATGATTATCGGGTGAATCGTGGACTCGCCAAGTCATGGAATGAAGGCTTTCATCTGGCATACAGCAAATATGGGGCAGATGCGACATTCATCGCCAGCGATGATGCGCTATGCACCTATGATGAAGTGGTTGCCCTGGCGTGCAAGGCGGTGGAAAATCCATCCGCTTATATGGTCAGTGGATGGGGGCGCGAAATCCGTACCAACACAGACGGGGATATGCTGTTCAGCATGGCGGTGATTAGCCGTCGAGCGATACAAGAGGTGGGCTATTTCGACCAGAACTTCTTCCCGATTTATTTTGAGGACAGAGATTGGTATCGGCGTGCCATGCTCATGACGGGCAGTTGGGATAGCTGGAAAATCGTCCTACCTGATACCAACATCATCCATCAGGGAAGCAAAACCATCTGGACAAATCCAGAATTAATGGAACAACATCACCGCACATTCGTAGCGAATCGGGAATATTACCTGCGGAAATGGGGCGGGTTGCCTGAAGAAGAGATTTATCACCTGCCGTTTGATGAGTCGCGCTATGGGTTATGTATCCCGTTTGAAGGTGTGGATGCACCGTATGAGGGTAAGAACCGCACCGATTTTGAGATTGTGAGGATGTGAGATGAAAACCATCTCCACCAAGCACATCCAAACACGCGCATTGGCATTGGTGAAGCGTGAGGTAGAATCTGCCTTCCGCGATGTTGCAGACCGCGCCAGAGGGGTGATTATCCGCATGGCGGGGTTAGATGGTCGTATCTCCGAGCGTGAAGCGGAAAACATTCAAGCACAGGTCGGGGATATGGTGCAGGGCATGTTTGTGTCCTTCGATGGACGAAAATCGTATGATGGCGTGAAACCGTTGTCCCGATATGCCAAAGTGCTGAACGATGCGTATGTGTTCGCTGTCAAAGAATCGGTGATGGTGCATCATCGCTGGATGGTGAAAC
>CALDGT010000320.1 GCA_937942935.1 uncultured Chloroflexota bacterium
ATCCCGATTCGCCTGCCTAGCCAAATTGAGGAGATTCAAGCGTCTCTGCTCCAAGCCGAAAAAGAACATCAAGACGAAATCGCCGATTTGCGCCGTCGTCCGGGTGGTGATATTGAGACTGTCATGCACGATAACGCCGAATTTATGCGTGTCGCCATTCATGACCTCAAAAATCCACTCGCATCTATCAAAGGATATTCTGATTTGCTCAATAATCCTGCAATGGGTGGGGAACTCTCGCCTATGCAAAGCCAATTGTTGCAAGTCGTGCGCTCTAATTCTAAACGAATGGAAACATTGCTCGAAGATATGAGCATCATGAACCGTTTGCGGGGTGGGGTCACAAAAGTTAATCAGAAAATGGATATGTTCAAAAATATTGCGATGGTTATCGAAAAGAAGATGCGCCCACTCGCAGAAGAAATCAATCGTCAACTCGAATTTGAAATCCCACAAGGTCTCCCCTTGCTCAATGTAGACGGAGATTTAGTGGCGACTGTTTTTATCAAATTAGTCGAAAACGGCTTGCGCTATTCACCAGAAGGCACAGGCAAGGTGGTTGTCCGCGCAAAAGGTGAAGGCAGTGTATTGGTTGTCGAAGTAGAAGATAATGGGGTTGGCATGACCACAGAAGAAGTCGGC
Organism: uncultured Chloroflexota bacterium; assembly: GCA_937942935.1. Classification (GTDB taxonomy): domain Bacteria; phylum Chloroflexota; class Anaerolineae; order Aggregatilineales; family Phototrophicaceae. The sequence continues at coordinate 643 of CALDGT010000320.1, forward strand.
AGGCTTGGTGAATTATTCTTCCGTTCCGATAACGAAGTGGTACGCGCCTACAAAGGTAGCGGGTTGGGAATACCGATTGCCTATGGCTTGGTAGATGTATTACGGGGTAAAATCTCTGTAGAAAGTGAACCAAATAAAGGTACGCGGTTTGTCGTATCTTTTGATGGGATGTCATAATCAAGCAGGATTTAAATCCTACCAATTTGGTAGGATTTGAGTGTTTTATTGCCTTTACACTCATAATTTTTCGTGCTATAGTACGCGCCACAAAATTAAATGTCATTTTTGTAACATCGTTAACTTTGCAAATCTTGACACAGCAAACACTGTGTCTTTTACGATTTATATAAAAATCAAAGGAAAGTCACTCATGAGTAATCCCCAATATCTCACTCAGGAAGGCATGGATGCCCTCGAAAAACGCCTCAGACAATTAATTGAAGTGCGCCGTCCACAAATTGCGGAGCGCCTGCGTCAATCGTTAGAAGAAGGCGGGGATTTGACCGAAAATTCTGAATACGAAGATGCCAAAAATGAACAAGCATTTGTTGAGGGCGAAATTGCTCGCCTAGAAGGTATTCTCAGTAGCGCCTTGCTTATTGAAGAGACAGGCAAGCGCGATAGAGTCGTACCGGGGGCAACCGTTACCCTTGTAGACCAAGCGTCCAAAGAAGTCGAAACCTTCCATTTGGTCGGTTCTGCCGAAGCAAATCCGCGAGAGGGAAAAATTTCTGTCGAAAGTCCGCTCGGAAAAGCCTTAATGGGCGCAAAAGTGGGGGATAAAGTGAAATACAAAGCCCCCGATGGTGAATTTGTATTCAAAATTAAAGCCATTCAATAAAAGGACACCGCATCAATATGGTATGGCAACCGACAAATGTTGTTGAACAAGACCGTTGGCAAAAAGCCACAGAACTCGAAGCGCAAGGGGTGGTAATTTATCCACCCCGCGCCACCCGCACCCACACCAGCGCCCAAGCCATCACGCTGATGACTGCTTATGAAGAACACAACCAAGCCCCAGAAAATGCACCAATTGTGACCGTTTGCGGGCGCATCCGCCGTGCCAATATCAAAGGCAAGGTGTCTTTCATGCACATTGAGGATGAAAGTGGGCGGATTCAACTCTTTTTGCGCGTGAATGATATGGATGAAGCGGTTTATAACCGTGTAAAAGAAAAATTGATTGACATGGACGATTTTGTCCAAGCAACTGGTCAACTCATGCGGACACAAGCAGGCGAAATTAGCATTCGTGTGCGCGAATTTGTGTTATTAGCAAAATCGCTCAGTCCCCTGCCCGTCATCAAACAAGAAGTCCAAGAAGATGGCACGATTATCGAACACGGCGAATTTAGCGATAAAGAAACACGGTATCGCCAACGTTATGCCGATTTAGCCGTCCACAAAGAAGTGCGCGATGTGTTCATCAAACGCGCCAAAGTGGTGAAATGTGTCCGCAATTTTTTGGATGAAGAAGGCTTCTTAGAGGTCGAAACCCCCATTTTACAACCCATTTATGGCGGGGCGGCGGCGCGTCCATTCACCACCCATCACAATGAACTTAAACAAGATATTTATCTGCGAATTAGCTTTGAATTGTATCTCAAACGCCTGCTCGTTGGCGGATTCGATGCCGTGTATGAAATTGGGCGCGACTTTCGGAATGAGGGTGTGAGCTTTAAGCACAATCCTGAATTTACCCAAGTCGAATTTTATAAAGCCTACGCCGATTATCATGATGTGATGGACATCACAGAACGCATGGTGGCGTATGTGGCGGAGCAAGTGAATGGTAGCCCTGTCGCCACCTACAAAGGCGAACAGATTAACCTTGCGCCTGCTTGGAAACGCATCACCATGCGCGAAGCGATTCGCCAATTCACCGAAATTGATTATATGGACTACCCCACCGCGCCCGAACTGGAAGCACAAATCCGCAAATTGGACGAAAAAGGGGTAAAACCCGGTCAAACATGGGGCAAATTGGTGGAGCATTTATTCAGCGAATTTGTCGAAAAACGTCTGATTCAACCGACATTCATCATAGATTATCCGCGTGATATTTCACCTTTTGCCAAACGGATTGAAGGCGATAATTTGCATGTGGAACGTTTTGAGTTTTATATCGCGGGGATGGAGATGGGCAATGCCTTCACCGAACTGAACGACCCACGCGACCAAGAAGCCCGCTTTTTGGAGATGGCAGACCTGTATGCCAAAGATTCGGATGAAGAAACACCGTTAGATGAAGATTATCTGCGTGCCATGCGCTATGGGATGCCTCCCAATGGCGGATTCGGCATGGGCATTGACCGCCTAACCATGCTTCTCACCGACCAGCACAGCATCCGCGATGTGCTGATGTATCCGCACCTAAAAGATGAAAAATAAAACCTTAAAATGCCCTTCGTCATGAGGGGCATTTTTATTTTTGTACAATTTTACATTTTAGCCCATTTTTACTACTTTAGAATATATTTTTCAAACTGATTTTCTGCTATACTGATGAAGGAGTAAAATCGCTACTGATTATCCCATAAAGGAGCAACATCATGAAATACCTACTCACTTCAGGCGGTGTTAGAAATCCCAGTATCCACAATGCGCTACTCGAATTATTGGGCAAACCGATTGCCGAGTGCAATGCCTTGTGTATTCCCACCGCCATCTATGCCCACCCCTACGGCACACCTGACAAAGCATGGGAGTTCATCACTGGGCAACCGACTCCCTCATATATGTGTGAGTTGGGTTGGCAATCTGTGGGTGTACTGGAATTAACCGCCCTACCCACCCTCGATAAAGAACGCTGGGTTTCT
>CALDGT010000321.1 GCA_937942935.1 uncultured Chloroflexota bacterium
CGCCGATAAATCGCTCCCTAGCTTGGCAGAGGTGGCATCGCTCATCAAACCGATTGCCAGCGCACTCGATTATGCCCATCATCGCGGGGTGGTGCATCGGGATATGAAGCCGAGCAACATCATGTTCGATGATAATGGCACACCCTATATTGTGGATTTTGGCATCGCTAAGTTGATGTCATCCAACACAGGGTTAACAGGCACTGGTATGACGGTTGGCACACCCAATTTTATGCCCCCCGAACAATGGCGGGGCGACCCTGTTACCCCCGCCGCCGACCAATATGCCCTCGCGGTGATTGTGTATAATATCCTCACGGGGAAATTGCCCTTTGAAGGCGATACCCCGTTTGTCCTCATGCACAAACACCTGAATGAATATCCCACACCGCCCAACCAACGGCGGATAGACCTCCCGCCTCATCTGACCCCGATTTTATTGCGGGCGATGGCAAAAAATCCGCCAGACCGTTTTGCAAATTGCACCGAATTTGCCAATGCACTCTCGGCGGTGGCATCTGGCAACGTGGGCATGATGACCAATCCATATCAACAACCGCCTATGCAACCCAAAACACCGCCGAATATGGTGTATCAGACCCCACCGCCACCTTACCAAACCCCGCCACCAACCCCCTATGGGGTGTATCCGCCCTCCGCGCCCAAAAAACAAAATAATGCGCTCATTGGGGCATTGGTGGGGATTGCGCTCCTTGTAATTATTGGTGTGTTGGTGGTGATAATGGGGCAGGGCGGGGATAATTCATCTGCCAATATAACCACCACAGCGACATCAGCGGCGGTGGTGATATTGCCCACCGATACCGATTTACCCGCCATCACAGACGATGACATTTTATCACCAACAGATGCGCCGACCCTCTCTCCCATACCCACCGAAACTCCTTTACCGACCCATACCGATGCGCCCACCGAGACATCTTTCCCGCCGACATGGACACCCGTCCCGACCAGTACATCAGAACCCACGGCGATACCATCTGATACCCCTGAGCCAACGGTGGATGTCCTCGCGGTGGTGGCGCGAATGGATGCCACATCCACCGCCGAAAATATTCTCAAATTGACCGCTACGGCGCTATCGTGGACAGATACCCCCACGCTTGATGTTTCGGCGACCATCAATGCAATTATGGCAGACCGCACCGCCACACAATCTGCCATCGATGCCCAAACTGCCACCCAATTGGCTATCAACAGGCAAACCGAAATCGCGCTATCGTGGACACCAACCCCATCAGCAACGATGACCCTGCGCCCGACGAGTACACCCCGCCCAACCGATACCCCGTTTCCACTATTAACCGCCTCATTTGTAGCAGAACTGATAGACCCTTGGACGGTGTATATTGAAGCGACGGCAACCGGTGGCACAGGCGATTATGGTTATACATGGGATTTTGGAGATGGCACTATCGCTGAGGATGCCGATTCAGCTATCTATCATACCTATCAATTTGCTGGCACATATACCATTACCCTCACAGTGAGCGATGGACGCGATTATCAATTTGCCCAAACAACCATCACCATTGACCCCCCAACACCGACTTTAGCACTCGGAAATCATTTCGATGGTGTGAATTTGGTTTTTGCGATTCCAGATTATGCGAGCGATTATTTTGGCGATGTTTTAGACCAATTTACCGCAGAGACAGGTATCACGGTTGAACTCACCAGTTATTCTGGTTACACCACCACTATCCAAACAATGATAGTAACAGGCGTATTGCCCGATGTCTTTTGGATGGCGGGTGAATTGATTGATACTTGGGCAAATACAGGGGTGCTTTTCCCTGTGACAGGGCTAATAGATGATGAAGCTGATTTTTTCCCGACCACACTCGAATCGGCACGGGTCGGGAATGATTATTATTGCATCCCGCGTGATTTTTCGACATTGGCGCTGTTATACAATCCCGCGTGGTTTGATGAAATGGGATTCGCCTATCCCACACATGATTGGACATGGGATGACTTAATCAATCATGCCTATCTATTTTATGAGGCAAAAGGTGAACCAACTGGCTTGTATATAGATAATTATTTTGGTTTTTGGTTGCCCTATATTTATCAGGCAGGCGGGCGTATTTATGATATAGATACGGGTGTGATGTCATTCGATTCGCCAGAAGTCCTCACAGGCATCCAATTTTTGATGGATTTGCGAAGCGCCAGTAGTACAACTCAGGATATAGAGGGATGGTCTGGGTCTGTTTTTGGGGAAAACCAAGTGGCGATGGTTGTGAATGGTAGCTGGATGTTCTCGGCTATGTCTGGTTATCCCAATGTCGAAATGCGGTCGGTGCAATTGCCTAGTGGGGTGACAGAAGGCTCAATTTCGTTTAATACCTGTTATGGTGTATCGTCTAGCACACCTCATATCGAAGCGAGCCTGTTGTTGACGAATTTCTTGGCGCGTCCCGATATTCAAGCCCAACTCATCTCTAGCAGTGCTATCCCCAGTCGGATGAGCGTCGCGGAAGAGTATGTTCACTATTGGCTCAATTCTGCCGA
>CALDGT010000322.1 GCA_937942935.1 uncultured Chloroflexota bacterium
GCGGTTGTCCGTATCATTGCAATTGGTGTGCCAAACCAATTTGGGGGCAACGCTATAATGTACATAGCCCACAAACGATTGTGAAGCAGATGAAGCACCTGCATGAGACCTATGGCGTGAATCATATTTGGTTTGCCGATGATATTATGGGACTCAAACCCAATTGGATAGAAACCTTTGCCGATTCCATCCAAGCCGAAAAGCTCAAAATTCCGTTCAAATGCCTCAGTCGTGCCGATTTATTGGTGCGTGGCGAGACAATTAACGGTCTGGCGCGGGCGGGGTGTGAAATTGTGTGGATTGGCGCAGAAAGTGGCTCGCAACGCATTTTGGATGCGATGGAAAAAGGCACAAGCATCGCGCAAATCCGCGAGGCGGCTGGTCGGTTGCAAGCGGCAGGGGTGGGCGTGGCATTCTTTTTGCAATTCGGTTATCCTAGCGAAACACGAGAAGAATTAGAGATGACGCTGGATTTAGTGCGCGGGTGTATGCCCGATGATATTGGCATGTCGGTGAGTTATCCGTTACCCGGCACCAAATTTTATGAGCGTGTAAAAGACCAACTGGGCGCACAAGACCATTGGGAACACTCAGACGATTTGGCTATGTTATATGCGGGACCGTTTAGCACCACATTTTATCGGCAATTGCACATCACGTTGCACAAAGAATTCCGTTCTCGCAAAACATGGCGTAAATTGATTGGCAAAGCGCCCAAAACGCATGTGTTGGATGAAAAACAGGTCTCTGTGCGTGATGTGTTGGCGATGGTATATCATACCCTCACGTTACCCCTCGCACGGCGGAAATTGCGTAACCTCGAAAATGCTCCGCATGTTGGGATTGGCATGATTACGGGCGGGATGGATTATGCCAGCGCGTCTGTGCCATCCCCACAGGATGGGTAGGTGATGAAATTACCATATCTTGAAAATGTCATGATTCCAGATACTAAATTGACTAAGTATTTACTCAATCTTGAACATGATGATGGAAAAAGCAAAGCTGTATTTTTTATTATGATGGGATTTTCACTAGATAAATGGGAATTATTGCGTGATGTATTGCTGAGACATGCACAATATGATGTCACTAGCACATTGCAAACATCTCGCGGTACTCATTATGTGATTGAAGGGGTTATCGAGACTCCAAGTGGTAGATACCCAAATATCAGAACGGTATGGGCATTAGAGGATAATAGCATAATCCCCCGCCTGATTACAGCATATCCATTAAAATGAACTTTGAGAGGTTATGAGCAATGATAAATGAATATGAACGAGTGGCAATTACAATTGATTTACCACAATATCGCTTAAAAAGTGGTGATATTGGCACAGTGGTGGATATTACCAGTGATGCCAAAGAATATACACTCGAATTCTTTACATTAGACGGCGAAACATACGCGGTTGTGCCTGTTATGCGGGAGCATATCCGACAGATTGGGCAGGGTGAGGTGGCTCATGCGCGTTCAGTAGAGACGATTGCCTAATTTTATTTTTAATATGGATGAGGATGTATTGGGATGGATATTTTATTAACACATGGGTATTTTTTATCTGAAGATGAACACGAAAAAAAGGTTATGCGACCTTATCCGCCGTTGGGGATTTTGTCTATCTCGGCGTATCTGAAGCAACAAGGCTTTGATGTGGCGGTGTATGATAACACATTTAGCACCCCCGCCGATTTCACCGCGCATATTCAACAAACACGCCCTAGCATCATCGGCATTTATGCCAATATGATGACACGCCGTTTTATCATCGGTTTATTACCTGCCATGAAAGCTATCGGCGCAACTGTCATCATGGGCGGACCAGACCCCGCCAATTATCCCCAAAATTATCTCGATTTTGGCGCGGATGTGGTGGTCATCGGTGAAGGAGAGGTCACTCTCGCGGAACTGATTCCGCATATCACCAAATATGGCGCGTGCGATATGACGCATATTCATGGCGTGGTGTATATGCAAGATGGGGAACTGATTCGCACGCCAGAACGCGAGCAAATTGCCGACCTCAACACGCTCCCCATGCCCGATAGAGGGGCGATTAATATCCCCCAATATATCGAAACATGGCGCACCCATCACGGCAAAGGGGCGGTCTCGCTCATCACGGCGCGGGGTTGCCCATATAAATGTAATTGGTGCAGTCATGCCGTATATGGCTATACCCACCGCAGGCGCTCCCCGCAATTGGTCGCCGATGAGGTGGCGCATATCAAAGAAGTTTATAACCCTGAATTGGTGTGGTATGCCGATGATGTGTTCACGATAAATCATCGCTGGTTGTTCGCATATTCAGAAGAATTGGGCAAGCGTGGATTGCATACCCCCTTCGAGACCATCAGCAGAGAAGATCGCCTCAATGAAAAAGTAGTGCAAACCCTATCCGAAATGGGGTGCTATCGGTTATGGGTGGGCGCAGAAAGTGGCTCACAGCGCATTTTGGATGCGATGGAACGCCAAACCGATGTGAAGCGCCTGATAGAGATGGTGCATTTGCTCAAGAAATATCGTATCCAAACAGGCATGTTCATCATGCTAGGATATGAGGGTGAAGAACAATCCGATTTGCAAGCCACTGTCCAAACACTGAAAGATGCAAACCCCGATATTTTCCTCACGACAGTTGCTTATCCGATTGCGGGGACAAAATTTCATGCCAAAGTATCCGATAAAGTCGTTGCGACCAAAGCATGGGCAGAAGGGTCAGATAGCAATCATACCGTGTTAGGCAGACATTCGCGCTCCTATTATGCCCATGCGACCCGTTGGATGGTGGGGGAGGTGGCTTATCATCAACAAAAAGTGGCAGAAGCGCGTGATGTCAAACGCATGGGCAAGGCGTGGGTGAATGCCAAATTGGGGCGTGTTGGTATGTGGCTCACTCGCCATCAGGTGGAGACGGGGGTATCGTAAACCATGACTCTATAGACAGGCGCTAAAGCACCTGTCTAGTTGACAAAAAGCCTCGTAAACGAGGCTGACATGCCAAATATTAAGGGTGTAGGGGCATGATATATCATGCCCGTTTGACCACATAGTGAGGTGTATATAATGCTAAATGAAGATATGAAACGATATTTTATTGGCAGGCTTGAAGAAGTTTCATATTCAAAAGTTGTTGATGAGTCGGTAATCCTTGTAGAGGAAGGTGCAGGAACAATTTATTTTGAAAAATATTGTTTATGGTGTAAATGTTTTTTCGTTGTTGCACAAATGCACGATGGTAACTGCTGGGCTGTAATGTATTTAGGGGGTAATGATGAATTAGAAATCGTGTCTATAATGGAAAAAATTAAAAAGAGAAAATATGTAGTAAGACAACTTATTGGGCATGATAGTGAAACTGGTCATGAAATTGTTGTTAATCCTAGTGGTGGCTGGTTTCATCATTTTCAAAAGACACCCAATCATCACGTTGAATTTTACTTTCATGTTAAAGATTATTCCACAAATCATACATCCCAACAAAATATCTATTATTTGGCAAACCTGTCTGTAAAATTAGACGAAAAAGTCGGCTTTATTGTTGATAATGTTGAAATTGCCTCAATTGATTTTATGAAAGAATTTTACCCCACAAACCGCTTAAATCTATCTAGGCTTATTATTCATAATGAGCATGTTCCTAATGGGTGGGATAATCACCAAGTCGCTCATACTATTCGCATTTTACTTGGGCTGGCATTGGGCAGAATGATAGTTGAAAATCATTGGTGGGATAATCAAGGTAAATATTGGTTTAGTACACCTATTGAAAATAATCACTTTACCTCTTTTACTGAAGCTAATGGGGATTTTGACATAGCAGGCTTTTCTGGGGGAATCAGCCAAGATATGCACGCCATCCAATTTGTAGAAAGCGTGTTATCTGTAATTCTCAGGAAAAATTTTGAAGATTATTCCTTTTATATCAATAAAATATGGGATTATATTTATTATGCCTCATCAGCGCGTGAACAAAAACAACGCGCTATTTTATTATGCTCAGTGGTGGAAACAATTTTACCTAAATTAATTCATCAAAATCCCGAAGATATAAAACTAAAAGAGAATTTATCAAAACTCTTTCTGAAATATAATTGGCAAACTAAGCCGCCTCACCATAACAATAGAAAACAAGACAAGATTAATTTGATTGCTTTTTGGCAGAAGTCTATCGAAGGCATTTATAACGAACTAACTTCAATAGATTGCCATATTGAGTTATTTGTATGGTCAAGAAATAAACTATTCCACGAACATCGTTTTGCGTGTGAATTAGCATTTGAAGATTCCAATAATAAAGATAATGACGACCAAAAGAAGAAAAAGTGTGATTTAGAAGCACAGAACATTCAACTCTTTGTGCCACTATTATTTGCTACTATTTTAGGCTATAAAGGAGATTATTGGGATAGTATACAAAATAAATTCATGCAAATGCCAAGATAGATTAGAAATATCATGATACCATACCATAATCACCAAGCCCGAAAAGTGGGCGAAACGGTCTTAAAACGGATTAAGGCGCTCAAAATTGGTCAAAAGATGCAGGATTTGCCCGAAGAATTGTGGCATGAGAGTTTTCGCTATTATGTGAAGGAAGACTCCAATCGGCAGGGCGGACCCAATTTACGCATGATACGTCTCAATCCAGACCAGCCATCATTGACAGTGACGGGGTATATCTATGATAAATTT
>CALDGT010000323.1 GCA_937942935.1 uncultured Chloroflexota bacterium
AACATTAGCCACTTTGCCCGAAGTCCAATATTTCCGCGCTTTTTGCTTTGATGTGATTGGCAACCGCCCCAATGCAGTGAATGGATATTATCAACTATGGGTGAATGCGCCCGATAGTTTGTGGGGCAGGTTGGCTGGCGCTCATTTAGAAAGTCGCTAATCCACAAACCTATCTCATACAAAAGTACCATTTTTATCAAAAAGAGTGCAACATACTGCACTCTTTTTCGTTGTCGTGAATATATAGGTAGGTAAATACATCATTTTTTTCATCTTTGTCTATTTATTAAGCCTGCCGTGTTATCCGACAGCTATGTATGGAGTAATCTGATGAATAAATTTGCAAGGAATCTTATTTTATCGGCATTGGTGCTATGTATCGTCATGTTGGGCGGTACATTGGTGAATGTGACCAATGCGTTTAATGGTAGCGTGGTGACAACAGAACCACAAAGCCAACCCATGCCACAATTAAATGATGTTGCTGATGAGTGGGATAGGTCGAGTGTGTCTGTTGATGGTGAATGTGTGGATGAAATTCCCACTTTCTATGTATCCAACACAGGCGAAGCGGGCGAAGGTGATATGGATGCCCCCACGACATGGCGTTTAGTAGATGCCGATGGCAATGTAGTGGCTTCTGGCACTATTAGCGTAGATGGCGGACAAACTGTTACCATGTCTTTCCCAGAATATGCAGGGCAGACTGTTCGTTTATATGTAGACCAACGCCCCGGACACCCCGGTAGCAGTCAACCCAATGCAGTTATTGAAAGCTGTGGCGTTGCGCCAACCCCAACAACAACCCCCGATGTCACAGAAGAGCCAACCACCGAACCAACTCCTGATGTCACAGAAGAAACACCAGCCCCACCTGTATTTGAATCTACAATTGAATGTCGTTATGATGGCGGTGTTACTTATTCGGTATATTTGGTCTCTGGCGAGATGGCAGATGGTGAATATTATCCTGTTTACTATACCAATGCTGAAGGATATGCGTGGAATGTCGGCTTTGTTGAATGGATGAACCCATATAATACCGTCTTAACCTTTGAAGTGAGTGATGTGAGTAGCACGACCTTCTGGGTTGAAGGCTTAGAGCATCTGACCAAGAGTATTGATTGTTGGGATATGTCTGAAATCAGTGTTGGTGCAGAATGTGTCGAGTATATCCCCACCTTCTACATACACAATATGGGCGCTAGTATGATGGGTGAAACCACATGGTATTTAACTGATACCGCAGGCAATATATTGGCGAGTGGCACAATTCGCTTAAATAGTGGCGACCTTCAAATCTTATCATTCCCCGAATCTGCCAATATGGATTTGACTATGATAGTCGAGCAACGTCCGGGTTATCCGAGCGATGCTGTTGCTAGTGCTTCTTTGGGCGCTTGTTATGTGATTCCAACCGAAGAACCGACTCCCGATGTGACCGAAGAACCCACTGCTGAACCGACCCCCGATGTGACCGAAGAAACACCAGTCGCACCTGTGTTTGAATCGGTCATCGAATGTGGTTACGATGGTGGTATTGTATTCACGGTATATTTGGTCTCTGGCGAGATGGCAGATGGCGAATATTACCCCGTGTATTATTACAATGCCGAAGGATATGCGTGGAATGTCGGATTTGTCGAATGGCTAAATTCATACAATCCTGCAATTACCTTCACCGTTTACGATGTGAACAGCACCACTTTCTGGGTTGATGGATTAGATAACCTCACCAAGAGTATTGAATGTTGGGATATGTCTGAAATGGGTGTTGGTGCGGAATGTTATGATGGGTCAATCCCCACATTCTATATTCACAATATGGGTAGTGGCAGTATGTTGAGTGAATCAACATGGTATTTGAACGATACTGCTGGTAATACACTCACGATTGGCACTTTCCGCTTAAATAGTGGCGATGTTATGGTGGTGCAATTCCCAGAATATGCCTCAACAGATTTAGTGATGTATGTTCAACAACCCGTAGGTTACCCGGGTGATACCTTTGCAGTCACATCGCTTTATGCGTGCATTATCCCCACAGAAGAACCAACAGTTGAGCCGACCCCCACAGAAGAGCCAACAGTTGAGCCGACCCCCACAGAAGAGCCAACAGTTGAACCGACTCCCACAGAAGAACCGACAGTTGAACCAACCCCAACCCCAACGCCTGATGTGACACCGACACCAGAACCAGTTGACTTTGTGTCGTCTGTGGTCTGCCTGAATAATGGGAATGCCATTTTCACTGTCACTTATACGGGGAGTGGTGCTATGGCACAAGGTGAAAGTTATTTTGTGAGTTACACAACCGATGATGTAACCGATGAAAATACTGAAGATGATGACTATATTGTCATTGGCAGTGTCAGTCGTTTATCTGCATCGAAACCTACCGCCACATTCACTGTCCGCCGTATGAGTGGCGAAACGGTTACATTTGTAGTGGATGGATTTGAACCCCTTACTGTGACGGTAGATTGTTGGGATAAATCGAGCGTGAGTGTTTCTGGTGAATGTGTGGATGGTGTTCCAACCTTCTATGTGAATAACACTGGGTCAGAAGGTATGACTGGCGAGACGACATGGCGTTTGATTGACGACCAAACAGGTGCAATTTTGATTTCTGGCACGACTGTTTTAGATGGCAATGAAACCCAAGTTTGGACATTTGAAGAATATGCAGGTTTAAATGTCCGTCTCTATGTAGACCAACGTCCGGGACATCCGGGTGGTAGTCAACCCAACGCATCCCTCAACAATTGCGCCAATTCGTAATTACATTGTTTTGTCTGGTGTGGTGTATGCCATGCCAGACATTTTTATCAGCCTCAATTGATTAAATCCTTCGTAACTCACACCAAAAAAGGCTATAGTTATTATCAGGTTGGGTGTTTTATCATGAACATCTATGTTTTTTTATTTCCTTCTATATAAGGAGTATTTTGATTATGAAATTAGTCCGATTTTCAGATGAATTTCGCCAAAATTTGGTCGGGATTTTAGATGGTGATACGGTGTATGCAACCACATGGGCAGGAGATATGCTCGATTTATTGCGGAGCGGCATTAAACCCTCCATGAGTTATAGCTATCGGTATCCTCTGGATAAGGTGAAAATTCAAGCGCCCTATATCCCTCCTAAATTGGTTTGTATTGGGCGTAATTATGCCGACCACGCCAAAGAACTGGGCAATGTTGCGCCAGAAAAACCCTTTTTATTCGCCAAATTTAGCAGTAGTGTCATCGCCACAGGCGATACGATTCGCTGGTCAAGCGCCCTCACATCTCAAGTAGACTGGGAAGGTGAATTGGCGGTGATTATCGGCAAGGGCGGGCGCAATATTAAGCCAGAAAATGCTTATGAGCATGTGTTTGGTTATAGTGTTGCCAATGATGTCTCTGCCAGAGATTTACAAGAAAATGATGGTCAGTGGGCGCGTGCAAAAGGCATGGATACATTTTGCCCATTTGGTCCCGTGATTGTCACCCGTGATGAAATCCCAGACCCACACGACCTTATGCTCACCACAACGGTGAATGGGGAACAAGTGCAACAAGCCAGCACCAGCCTGATGATTCACAAAATTCCAGACCTAATTGCCTACATTTCACAAGCCTTCACGCTCGAAAGTGGTGATGTCATCCTCACAGGGACACCCGCAGGTGTGGGTAAGGGCATGAAACCACCGCGCTTTTTGAAAACAGGCGATGTTGTGGCGGTGAGTATTTCTGGAATTGGCACAATATCGAATGTTTGCCATGTTGAGGATTAGTTAATTTGTGGCATGTTTTTTCATACCTGCTACAATTTAAGTGGTATCGCAATGGAGGATAGAATTTATTTGATAAAAAATATTTTATAAAGCCTCACTGTGTAACTCTATTTGCGCTACACTGAAGATGTGGATACATACCACTCATCGCTTTTTTAGATTCCGTAAGGAGGTTAATTATGAGAGACCCGATAATCCCTACAATGATGACTTATCATGGGATACAACATCGGGATGATAGAGGGAATAATCTCTTTAACAATGTCCATCCTTTACCGAGTCCGCATGACAGCAAAACTGTCCCACATTTATTGGCAAGTATTTCTATGGAGCTAATCAATGAGTAAACTCACAAGAAATCAAATCATAGCGATTTTGGTTTTTGGTGTGGTCTTGTTAGGTGGCGCTCTGGTTATTCTTTCTAACCGTCAAAGCACAGAACCCACCGATGTCGTCACAACTCAATCAGTTGATGCGACAGCGGTTGCTCAAAACGCGACAGAAGAACCCAGCAGTCAACCTTCTCCGACTCCCCAACCCCAAACACGCTCTGATGATTCAGATGGCGACGGCGTTCCCAACGACGGCACAGACCAATGTCCCGACGTAGCAGGGGATGCCGCTTTTAATGGCTGTCCTAACCCAGATACAGATGGTGATGGCGTAGACGACAGCAAAGAACCTGCCGAGTGCGTTGGCGCACCAGATGCAGGTTTTGGTATTGGTGGCGATGGCTGTCCATTACCAGACCCGAACACTGTGAACGATGACGATGGCGATGGTTTTGTGAACATCAACGATACCTGCCCAACACAAGGTGATGCAGGTTTTGGTGTTGATGGCACAGGCTGTCCATTACCAGACCCCAATTTGTCTCAACCACAAAATGTTACCCGTGCTTGCGAAATTGGCATTTCGACTGTAGACAATGTGACTTTCACATTTGAAGCGGTTAATGTCCAAAATGTGAGTGTTTTCACATGGGACTTTGGTGGTGGCGATGTTGCGACAGGTCAATCTGTCTCTCGTACATTTAACCAACCCGGTACTTATACTGTTTTGCTCACCTGCGCGGATGAATTGGGCAATCAATTGGGACCAATCTCTGGCTCAGTTGAAGTTACACAAGGAACAGGCTCGACTGTTGCTTGCGAAATCACCGCTTCTCCAAGTGGTAATACCCTTCCTGTGACCGTTACTTGGTCTGTGGCTGGTATTGTGGGCGACCTCGATACCTTCACATGGGATTTTGGTGGTGGTGATGTCCAAACTGGTCAATCTGTCACCAAGACATACGATACCGCAGGTATTTATAATGTTTCTTTGACCTGCTCTGGCGCAGGTGGCACTGTGGGACCCTTGTCTGGTAGCGTGGATATTAGTAGCGCGACTTCATCGTCTAGCTCACTCCAAGCAACCTTCACCAGCAATTTGCCAAGTGGCGCATTCCCACAAACCTTGAATCTGACTAGCAATGTCGTTGGGACAAGCGCACCATTCACCTATGCGTGGGTGATTACTGGTCCAAATGGTTACAACCAAACCAGTAGCGAAGCCAATCCTTCGTTCCAATTGCCAGAAGAAGGCACTTATAGCATTACTTTAACTGTGACCGATTCTGCAACGCCAACCGCCAATAGCGTGATTGCGCGTGGTAGCATTACTGCGGTCTTAGACCAACCTGCACCCGTTGTCACCATCCAAGCCAGCACACTGTCTGTCACCTCTGGCGGTTCAGTTATTTTCAATGCTGTGAATACTGGTGGTCCAATCTCTAGCTATAGCTGGAATTTTGCAGGTGGGACTGTTGTTTCTGGTGATGTGAATGGCGCTGGTCCAATCGAAGTGAGCTTCACTGGTGGACAAGGGCAAACATTCAATGTCACTCTTGATGTGTTGGGACCAGATGGTGATGGTGCCAATGCGTTGCGCCAAATCGTCATCACAGGGCAAGGCGAGGCGGTCAAAGCCAGCTTTACTTATGTGAACAATGGGCAAGTTGGCACAAACTTCCAATTGTGCTTCACCAGCACCAGCACAGGCAACGTCACCGCAACCGAATGGGACTTTGACAACAATGGTTCATTCGATAGCACCGATGCCGCCCCATGCTTTGAATTTACACCCGGTCAACACATTGTCACCCTCAAAGTGACTGGTCCCGGTGGTGTGACTTCTAGCTCGCAACAACGTATTTTTATCGCTGAAGGCGTTCAACCCCCAGTAGCGGCATTCACCATTGTCAAGACAACCGTGAATGTTGGCGAAACTGTTACCCCAACCAACCTCAGCAGTGGTCAAATTGATACCTATGAATGGACTTGGGGCGATAACACCTCTAGCAATACCCAAAACCCAAGCCACACCTATACTGCCGAAGGCACGTATGTGGTCAATTTGAAAGTCATTGGTCAAGGTGGTTCAGCAGAAGCGGCGGCTGTGACTGTAGAAGTCCGTTATGCCGCAGTGACATGCGCTATTAGCGGTAAAACAACTGCTACCTATGGCAATAATACCTTCTCTGTCAGCCTCAATAGCAGTCAATTGGCTGGTCGTACTGCGACAGTCCGTTGGTTGGTAGATGGCGCAGAAGTTGCCACTGGCAATAGCTACACCCGTAGCATTACCACTGCTGGTACAACTGTCATCAATGTTGAAGTATTGATTGGTAATGATGTTGTCTGTAATGCGAGTACATCTGTCACCTTAACCCTGA
>CALDGT010000324.1 GCA_937942935.1 uncultured Chloroflexota bacterium
GTCATGCCCAAATATCATGTGATGGCGGTGGCAAAATCGGCATTAGAGACCATCCCCCTTTATTTGAAAAATGTTTTGGGTCCGGATGGCACCCGTGTAATTGCGATTAGCGCGGGTCCCATCAAAACACTCGCCGCGGCGGGCGTACCCGGTCTACGCACCATGTTAAAATATGCCGAAAAAGTCTCGCCACTGCGGAAATCCGTATCCCAAGAAGATGTGGGCGATGTGGCGTTGTGGTTGGCATCGGATTTGAGTCGGATGGTGACAGGGGAAGTGATTCATGTGGATGCGGGGTATCATATTTTGGGGCTGACCGCCACCGCCGATGATTTGGAAAATTTGTAGATAATAGGGCGGAGAGTATCCGCCCTAATTGATTGATTCTATTCTTCAAATGATTCGTAGGGAGTAGATGAGCTAATCGCAGGGAAAATTAGCACATATTGTTTGCCATTAGATGTCGGTCCCTGTGCCTGAAGTTGTCCGTTGGTCAAACGATAGAGTTTAACCCGTCCATCGGCACTTTCGGCAATCAGTGTATTCACTTCTGGGGTGGCTGGCACTTCTGCGATTTGTGCGCCTGTCACAGTTAATAACACCGTTGGCGATGACGCATACGCATCATAGAAAATTAAGCCCAAATTCCCAGCCGAATCGCGGAGTGGATACGCCCCAAACGGCGTGGCATTATCAAACCGATTAATACGCCCATCCTCAAATTGTTGCAGATATGGCGGGTCGGTATAAAAAACAGTCCCGCGAAAAAGTCTATCATTAGAAAAACCATCAAATGGGTCAAAAACACTTCCACTGCAAGAACCACTCCCAGCATTGATACGAATATCAGCATTATTGACAGATAATGGTGTATCAATTCGGTAGCGTATAGCGCGTGTATTCGATCCTACTCTATCGGGCAACCAAATCAAAAATCCATACGTCTGCCCAGTAGGAATCGTCACGCCACCCACATTTAACGGGAATAAATCTTGAATAAACCCAGACCCACCTGTCATATTTTGCACACCCAGTAATGTCCATGCACCTGCATTGGTCTCTGAACCCGCGTAAGTGCCTGCTTTGTAATACACATGAACGTCGGCATTACCAACCAAGACGATTTCAAAACCTGTGATATAAATATCTTCTGCCAAAGCAGTCACATCAAAAAATGCACCCTCACATCCGCCATCAGTTGTGACATTGGTTGAGAGTGACCCTGTTGCCGCACTTACAACACCAGATAGTATAGATACAATGACCAAGAAAATAGGGAATAGAAATCTAAATCGGGGCATGGTGAATTTCTCCAAGAAATATAGAGTTATATAACAACTTACCTCAGTTTAAGGTATATTTGAGGGTATGCTTATGAAAAGTTATGAATTTTTTATGAATTTAAGGACTATATACGGATAAAATAGCGGATGAACCCCTCATCCGCTATAAAAAATAAGCCAATACTACTGCCTTCTGCGGAGCAATCCCCAGAAGGCTTGTGGCATGGGTGAATTAGCGAGTGCCGATGCCATCAATGCTTTTGCGAGGTCAATCATCAAAAATTTGACCACACCCGCATATAATGCGCTGGCAAATGCCAAGCCCGTCACCGACATAAGGACAACTGTCCCTGTGATAAAATAAATACTGGCGCCGATGGTGGCGGCAATCAGATGCACCCATAAGGTATTGCCAAAACGCTCACAAATGATG
>CALDGT010000325.1 GCA_937942935.1 uncultured Chloroflexota bacterium
CAGAAGCCAAAAACACGCCCCAAGAGACTAATGCACAGGCGCTTTTTGCCGAAATCGCCAAATTGAGTCAACCCTCCACGACCAACCTCACTGCCATTCGCGGATTATTACGCCGTGCGCGGATTCGGATTGAAATTGCAGGCGATGATGATGATATAGATGAAGCATTGGATATTTTAGAAGAAGCCATCGCGCTCGATTCTAGCTATGAAGAAACCTTGCTGTTGCTTAAAGAGGCGGCACAAAAGACCCCTCACGCCTTGCAACGAGTATCTGATTTATTCAAACGCTATAACCTCAAACCACCTGCCTCAAAGCCAACCCCTGATGTGCCTGTGATTCAATCGCCAATGAGTAATATGAGTGATGATGCCCCGCCACCGATGAGCGAGTCATCTGCCCCGCCCCCACCGCGTCCAACCACACCGCAAAATGTGAGTCGCCCGACCACATCCACCAATACCATGCGCCGTGTTGGTCAGACAGGTGAAGTGGATGATTTGCTGTCTGAACTCACCCAAACCTATTATGCGGGTGATTATCAGGCGACCATCGAAGTGGCAAATCGGATTTTATCGCAATCGCCCAACAACCCCACCGCCACCGATTACCGCGAAAAAGCCGAAGATAACCTCATTCGCGGGGTTGTCCCAGACCATCGCATTCCATTTGATGCGCGTGTGGCATATAACCGCGCCAATTCGCTCGTGCGTGCGGGAAATTATGAAGAAGCGGAACGGTTGTATCGTGAAGCCCGCGACTTAGCAGAACGCAGTGGCATCCTCACATGGAAAGATGCCGAACAAGCCATGCTGGATATTCAAGACCTCGCCTTAGCGCGTGAACTCTTGAACGAAGGCGATAGATTGATGGCGACTGATAATTGGTCAGATGCGCTCCGTAAATATGAAGGGGCGTTGCGCGTGGTGGCGAATGACCCCCAAGCCGAAGAACGCGCCGAAAATGTGCGCCGTATTTTGGGCGAAACCGACCAAATTACGGTCAAACTAAGTATGCTCAGTGGCACACTCGCCGACCAAACCCAACAAATTCAGGGCATTTTAACCGCACTCGCGCGGGTACGCCAATTATTACCGAATAGTCAGCGCCTATCATCATTACAAGCCGAAGCAAATAACAAACTCGCCTCGCTCAAAGCACAAATTAATGACCAAGCCCAAGCCGCCCTCGCACGCGCCGCCAATGCCATTTCGTTAGAAGAAAAAATGATGGTCAGTGGCGAAGCCTCGCGCTTATTGGAACTCGGTGTCGAATTAGACCCATCCGATACGCGCTTGGCAGGGTTGTTGAATGATGCGCGGGCATTATCCGCAGAAATGCAACGCGCCCGCCAAACATTAGAACGCGCCTCTGCAATGATTGCCCAAAATTTTGATGCAGAGTTGGCACAAGCCCGCGCAATGTTGGCAAGCCTAAAAGATTATGCTCAAGATGAACGTTATCGGCTTTCGGTGAACGAATTATTCAGTCGTCATTTGGAACGGGCAGAGGTGGCGCTTGAAGAAGGCGATATGACCGAGGCAGGCACATGGCTCGATACCATGCGCGAAGAACCGTTCCGCATTCTGGGACGCAGAAGTGAATTATTACGCCTCGAAAACCAAGTCCGCAAAGAAAAACAACGCGGTAGATTTTTGGTGGGGGCAATTATTGGGGGGATTATCATCGTTTTGGGTGCATTAGCATTTGTCACACGCCCACAATGGGAGCCTGTCTTATTCCCGCCCCCACCCACCAACACCTATACCCCATCAGTCACACCAACAGCAAGTCATACACCAACACCTAGCGATACTCCTACTATTACCCCAACATCAACAGCGAGTATCACACCATCACCGACCAATACACCCAGTAACACACCCACCGCAACATGGACAGTCACACCATCGTTGACGGTAACACCATCGCATACGCCCACCGAGACCAATACACCCACCCATACGCCAACGGTGACATCTACACCAACCGAAACCAGCACCTCAACGGCAACCCATACGCCGACCATCACACCTACACCCATCGCAATTTGTATTGTGGTGGTACTACCCCAAAGTGCGGCAGTCGTGCGCGTGCAACCCGGTCAAAATGAATTGTCGCTTGGCACATTGCCATCAGGGACAATATTAGAAGTGTTGGGGCAACGGCGTAACACCACCACCAACGCCGTTTGGTATAACATCAAGACGCAAATCGAAGAAGCAACCCTCACGGGTTGGGTACGGAGCGATTTAGTCGAAGCTACTAGCAACACCCAATGTCCACTCATCCCATAAACAATAAAAAAGGGCGCATCAGATGGTGCGCCCTTATCATTCTAGCTGGTTTTGTGGCTATTTCTCATTCTTATTGAATATGCCTGCCAATTTTTCCATCGCAGTTGAAAGTTCTGCTGGCAGGATATATTTGGTGGCGGGACCATTGCCAACAACGGTTAGCGCATCCAGATATTGCAATAACATGGTATTTTCATCCAAATCTTTTGCCGATTCAGTGATGGATTCAATCGCTTTACCAAACCCTTGTGCGCGAAGCAATTGCGATTGTCTATCGCCTTCTGCTTCTAAGATGGCAGATTGCTTTTTACCTTCTGCTCGCAAAATATCCGATTGACGAATACCTTCTGCCTCTAATATGACCGATTCACGCAAACCAGTCGCTTTTGTAACCGATGCACGACGTTCACGCTCGGCGGTCATTTGGCGGTTCATCGCATTTTGAACATTACTCGGTGGCACAATCTCGCGGATTTCGACATTGGTCACTTTAATGCCCCAACGCTCGGTCACATCATCCAATTTTGTGCGAAGCGTGGTATTGATTTGTTCACGTTTAGATAACACCGAATCGAGGTCAATATCACCAATGACGGCACGCAAAACAGTGGTCGCCATATTCACAGTCGCGCTCACCACATTTTCGACTTCCAAAGTCGCACTGCGCGGGTCAACAATTCGATAATAGACCAAAAAGTCAATCGCAATCGGGGCATTATCGCGGGTGATAGCAGTATCACGCGGGATGTCTAAGAAGCGTTCCCGAATATCTACGGCAGTGGCACGTTCAACAAACGGGATAACAAATACGACACCCGGTCCGCGCACACCTGCATAGCGCCCCAGCGATAAAATCACCAAGCGTTGGTATTGTGGCACAATCCGAAGCACCTGCGAGAAAAAATAGAATAAAAACAGGACAACAAGAACACCAATTAACACAGGAAGAGATTCCATCTGTATAATCCTCTCTTATACACGCATTCCTGATGCGTTTTTGTCAAGATTCACGCCAATTATCTGCAAGCGTAATTTATTTGGTCTCATCATCACCAACCAACGCGGTGACTTTACTCATCAGGCTCGAAATTTCCATCGGCAATACAAACTTGCTATTGGGACTATTGCCCATCGCCTTAATGACTTCTAAATATTGCAATAACAACGTATTGTTATCGGCAACTTTAGCCGATTCAGAAATGGATTCGAGTGCCTTGCTAAACCCTTGTGCGCGAAGTAATTGGGCTTGGCGTTCACCCTCTGCTTCTAAAATGGCAGATTGTTTTTTACCTTCTGCCCGCAAAATATCGGCTTGGCGAATACCTTCCGCCTCCAAAATAGCCGATTCACGCTCACCTGTCGCTTTTGTCACCGATGCGCGACGTTCACGCTCGGCGGTCATTTGACGGTTCATCGCTTCTTGAACATCGCGTGGTGGCACAATTTCGCGGATTTCCACGCTGGTGACTTTAATCCCCCAGCGTTCTGTCACTTCATCCAATTTAATCCGCAAGGTATCGTTAATTTTTTCCCGTTTAGACAACACCTCATCAAGCATGATATCACCGATAACAGCACGGACGATGGTAGTCGCCATATTCACAGTCGCGCTCACCACATTTTCAATTTCTAATACAGATAGGCGTGGTTCTATAATACGGTAGTAAACCAAAAAGTCAATCGAAATGGGCGCATTATCTTGCGTAATAGCGGTCATAGGAGGAATATCAAAAAAGCGTTCTCGAACATCCACCGTAACAGCGCGTTCAATAAATGGGATGACAAACACAACACCCGGTCCGCGTGTCCCCGAATAGCGCCCCAACGACAAAATCACCAGTCGTTGATATTGTGGCACAATTCGCAACACCTGATAGAAGAAGTAAATTAAGAAACCCAGTATAAAAATGCCAAGAACTAAAGGAATGCTTTCATCCATCATAGGATCTCCTCTTGTGTGTGTGTTTCTTCAGCACGTTTCCGCTTTAGACTTTCTACAGTCAATTGTAACCCATCTCGCTCAAGTACCACCACTTCTTCACCTTTTTTGATGGGGTGGTCGCTCCGAACTGTCCAAATTTCACTTTGAACCAATGCTGTTCCCATTTGGTCAATATCAGTTGTTGCACGCCCCACAATGCCAACCAATTCATCATCTTTGGTCGCACTAGAGCGATTAATTCCCAAGCGGAGCGCAGGCAACAAAATAAATTGGCAATAACCAGCCAAAATCAGCATCATCACACCAATGACAAATGGAGAAACAGGCATTCCATTAAACAGGAACAACCCACCTAAGCCTTGTAGGATGATTCCCCCCCAAGCCAAGACAAAATAATCGTGTTTGATGAATGGCATGATGGAATATCCAGCCCACCCGATGAACATCACCAATACAGCCAGCCAATTTGTTGGCATCTGCAATAAAATGACAGCGCTCACAATCATCCCAACCAATGCCAAAACTTCAAATGCGCCTGTTCCGGGGATATGTGCCGCCGTGATTGTGACCCACAAACTAGCAATTAAAATCACAAATACCAGATTAGGGTCTGTCAATGCGGGATTAATTATCCAAAATTCCATATAATCACCTTTCTCTAATAAATCCCTAAGCATTATTATCTATCAGTTTACACCCAAAAAATGCCCTAGTCTTTGGGGGGTTGACAAATTTGATAGATTCTTAACATCCATGAGAAACTCTCGCAAAGAATCATCAAATTTTTTATAATGATATTCCAAATTTTTATTGAGAAGCGTATTACACAGGATGCGAGCGTCCAATTGACTACTTATGACCATTTACATGTCAATGCAGAACGACTTTGGCGTGATTTTATTGAACTCTCTCAAATAGGAGAAACCCGTGAGGGTGGTATAGAGCGATTAGCCCTCTCCAATGAAGACCTTAAGGCGCGGTTGTGGTTTGCCAACAAACTCGAATCTATGGGGTTGCATGTTTACGATGATGAAGCGGGGAATGTAAGTGGTGTTTTGTCTGCATCAAATCCCAAAGCAAAAACATTCCTCATCGGCTCACACCTAGATGGTGTGCCAGATGGGGGGCGATATGATAATGCAATCGGCATCATTTGTGCCTTAGAATGTGCGCGGGTCATCTATAGTGCAGGGATTAAGCTCCCCTTTCATCTGGAATTGATTAATTTCACCGATGGCGAAGGCTGTTGGCAATCATTATTTGGCAGTCGTGCCTTAGCGGGAAAATTGACCGATAATTATATGAATGACACGCCAACCGATTATGCGCCATTCCGCGCCGCGCTCATCCGCGCAGGCATCAGCCCCGCAAAAGTCAAAAATGCCGAGCGCGAAAAAAATAATATCATGGGCTATATACAGATTCATATCGAACAAGGCTATCGGTTGGATGAGGCAAAAATACCGATTGGTATCGTAACCGATATTGTTGGTCGCACCACTTATCAGATGACCTTTTTTGGCGAAGCTGGTCATAGCGGGACAACCAAAATAGATAATCGGCGCGATGCGTTGCGTGGGGCGGCAGATTTTATCACCCAAGCCCATCTCGCCATCCACGAAAAATATCCACAAGGGGTATTTAACTGTGGCAACATCACTGTTTTACCGGGCGCGTTTAACATCATTCCATCAGAAGCCCGATTAACGGTTGAATGTCGACATTATGATGAGCGAACACTCTCAGAAATGCAGAGTTTTATCCTCAAACTTGCCCAAGATGTCGCCATTCAACACCAGCTCACAGTCAGTCAAAAACGCGAAATCCACATGCCCGCCGCCACCATGTCCCCCGCAATTACCGATAGCATCAAAACGACCTGCCAAAAAATGAATATCCCTTTCTTAGAAGTCGTGAGTTATGCAGGGCATGATGCACAAATGATATTTGATATTGCGCCAACTGGCATGATATTCATCCCATCCGTTGGGGGAATTAGTCATAGTCCTAAAGAATATACTGAATGGGCAGATATTGTGCGCGGGGCAGATGTATTGCTCCATACAATTTTAGAAATTGCTCAAACTTACGCATTGAAAGGTTAATAATGTCTATCGCACAAATCCCCATCGAAAAAATTAAATCCCTACCCTATCTGCATACCGAAACCGTCAAAGAAGAGCATTTAGATGCGATGGGTCACATGAATATTCGGCATTATCTCGGCTTTTTTGATAACGCAGGGTGGGGGTTATTTGCACATCAGTTTGGTCTCACACTCGACTATTATGAAAAAAATCGGGTCGGGATGTTTGCGCTCAAACAATTTTTGCATTACACCGCCGAAGTCCGGCTTGGTGATGTCGTGGATATTTATGCGCGGGTCATTAATCGCACGACCAAGCGCGTTCATTTTATGATGTTCATGGTAAATAAACAGGCAGATGTGGTATCGGCGGTATTCGAGTCGCTTGGCTCATTCGCAGATTTGACCACACGGCGCACCGCCCCATTTCCAGATGAAATCGCACAAAAAATTGATGCGATGTTGGCAAACCATCAAATACTCGATTGGCAACCACCGCTCAGTGGGGCATTACAAGCCTAAACCCATTCACACATGCCATTCATCCTCAATTTAGCATGATATGATGTAATCAAGCGGATTACAGAATAATTGGAGTTGACGCATGATTAAATATGGATTGTTAGGCATAGTGGTAGTGGTAGTCGTCCTCGTCGGATTTTCGTTGATAGATGGCGGGAGTGGGCAAATTACCGCCGAAGCCCGCTTGAGCGCGGGAATATCCAATAGTGAAGGCTATGCACGCGCCATAGAGCCGTATGATTGGCAATTTCCGCGTGATTTTGGCAGTCATGACGCCTTTCAAACCGAATGGTGGTATTATACAGGCAATTTATCCGATGAAACGGGCAGGCGTTTTGGGTATCAATTCACCATTTTTCGGCGTGCCATCTCGCCATCTGCCGAGAATACCGATTCAGAATGGCGCACCAATCAAATTTTTATGGTGCATTTCACTGTCAGCGATATTGAAACAGGGCAATTTTTTCATGAAGAACGTTATGGACGCGGGAGCGCAGATTTAGCAGGCGCATTGCCAAATGATGCCAATCAAGATGCCAATTATCGGATATGGGTAGAAGATTGGCAAATTCACGCGCCAGATGAAACACATACCACCACCCAAATCACCGCCCAAGCAGACCAATTCGCTGTCAATCTAACATTAGAACAAGTCAAAGCACCCGCATTTCATGGGGATAATGGCTTGAGCCAAAAAAGTAGTGAAATTGGCAACGCCAGTTATTATTATAGCCTCTCACGCTTGGTCACAAACGGCACAATCACCATCAATGGCGACACATTCACAGTATCGGGCAACACATGGAAAGACCATGAATTTTCGACCAGCGCACTCGGCACAGGGGCAAAGGGATGGGATTGGTTTGGTCTGATTTTCGATAATGATTATGAATTGATGGTCGGGAAAATTCGGATGGCAGACGGTGGAAAAGAACCCGCCTTTGGTGGACTGCTCATTTACCCCGATGGCACAACACGCTATCTTGCATCGGGCGAATTTAGCATCACCCCCACAAATACATGGCGTAGCCCACATACGAATGCCGAATATCCATCAGGGTGGGAGATTATCCTCAATGGTGATATTTTTGAAGATGGGCAAGCCAGAACACTCACCGTCACCCCGCTCGCCCAAGACCAAGAATTGCATAGTGGCGATATTGCCTATTGGGAAGGGGCTGTGCGCGTAGAAGGTGGTTTTACAGGGTATGGTTATGCAGAACTCACTGGCTATCTCGGCACAATGGATGGACGATTTTAACCAACTACTGCCCTACGCCCTTCTGTTTAGAGGGGGTAAGCCCCTCTTTATGAGGGGTTTTTTTGTGCATGAGCGTGTTATAATTGGGACATGATGATTATACAAAAGGTTAGAAGGTGGCATCATGAAAATGCTCACATTTACAATAAGAACTGTTGCACTTGCGCTCATTGTGATTGGATTGGTCATGGTTGTAAACATCACCAATGCCCAAGAACCTGAATTTACGCCAACTATCCTCGTGCGTGGTGAGCGAATTACAAATGAATTCACCCCAGAGGTGAATGCCCATTTATATGCGTTTAATGGGCGTGCCAATGACCTCGTGAGCATTTCAATGCTCCAACCCGAAAATAGCGCCCTAGACCCTTATCTGGTCTTGTTGGGTGGTGATGGTTCTGTGGTGGCAGAAGATGATGATAGTGGACCACGTTTATTTTCTGCACATATCCAAAATGCAACCTTACCCGCCGATGGCACCTATTTTGTTCTGGCGACCACCAAAACAGGTGAGCGATTCGATTTTGAAGGCATTTATAAAAGCACAAGCGATATTCCAAATGACCTGACCTATGAAATCTCGTTAGAAGGGACTTGGGTCGAGAATGAAGAATTAGACTATACTGCCTCTAGCTTGAGCAATAATACGCCAATCCAAATGACTGTTTCAAAAGAAACACCTGTTGCGTATGCCACATTCACCGCCCGTAGTGGCGATACAGTTACCATCACAACCGCCAATGTGGGGCAAGATATGGATACCATTTTGTATTTGTTCGATACAGAAGGTAATCGGATTGCGGTGAATGACGATGGCGATAATATGAGTTACTTTTCGCAGATTAATCGCTTCTCATTACCAGAAAATGGCTTCTACTTTGTAGTAGCAACCAGTTATGGATTCAATACTGCCCATGAAACACGGGGTGATTGGGAAGGCGCAGGCACATTCGCCCTGACCATCAACTAAGCCTCATCAATCCCCTCTCTAACTGATATTAAAGAGGGGATTTTTTATCCCCTCAAAAAATCTCGCATTTATCAAACAGCAATGAAAAACTATACCACCGTTGAAACAATTGTTGTGGGCGTTCTGCTTGGGCAACTGCGCCATCGTTATCATATAAAATCCCATTTTGAATCGTCTGCCCATTATTCAATTTCAGCACATCATCAATCCATTCAAAGTGAGTCGCCGTAGTATAAATCGCCTCTGGTGCAACCCCTATCGGAGATACATAAATGATGATTGACCGCCCATCTAAACCATCTATCAGGGCATTTTCGAGCAAAATTTTGCGGTATGGATAAAACTTTTTGGTTTTGTCTGTCCAAATTCCCAACCCCATATCAAAGCGGGGCAACCGATTATCGTCAAATTTTAGGGTATTGAGAGCGCGTTCTGATAGCTGTAAATCCAGATTCAACCGCGCCTGATTTTCTTCTGTGACCATTTGCTTCACTTCGCCATCCAATTGGCTCAGGCTAATGATGGCATCTGGGTATTCTATACTCATTTGCAATGCGCCTTTTTGCAGGGGATTGGATAACACAGGCAATTGATAATCCTGATGCACCCCATATAAACATTGCCCCGTAATATGATTCCAAATGGAGCGTGTTTCGGTGTCGGTGAGCAGTGTCATCGCATTATAAAATCCACCATCGGCAAAGTGATGAACCTGCCCATTGATAACAGGCGAAAATAACATACCTGTATTGCACACCACACAAAACGAGACCATCCACGCCACATCATCTATCATACCTTGCGCCACATGATGATAAATCATCTGGGTGAGGCTAAGGCATTGTGTCGTCTGCCCCATCTGAAAAGTAATTAACGGGTCATTGGGCGCAACTAAATTTT
>CALDGT010000326.1 GCA_937942935.1 uncultured Chloroflexota bacterium
GCGCGAAGCAGGTTATGGTGTCGAAATTGTAGCCCTCACAGGCGACCCCGCCTCAATTATTTTAGAAGAAGCCGAAAAAGAAAATGTGGATGCCATTGTCATGGCAACACATGGTCGGTCTGGCATTAGTCGGTGGCTATTGGGGAGTGTGACGCACAAAGTATTAAATGCCACACATCGTCCCATGTTTATTGTGCCGAGCAAAGAATAGCGATAAACTATTGTCGTATCTGTAGGGGCGCGACAAATTACAAAATGGCACTCCTACAGACTATCTATATTGAATAGTTTATCTTTTTGAAAAAGGAATCCATTATGCTTAAAGATATTTTGGTCAAAGATTATATGTCGTCTACGGTGATTAGTGTCTCATCGGACACACCCATCACCCAAGCGCATCAAATTATGAAAAAAAATAATATCCGCCGTTTACCTGTGATTGACAATGATAACCTAGAAGGCATGGTCACAATCGGCGATGTGCGCGAGGCAAGCCCCTCTGGGGCGACATCCCTCAGTATTTGGGAATTGAATTATTTATGGTCGCAAATCAAGGTCGCTAATATCATGACCAAAGATGTCCTCACTGTTCGCGCAACAGACCCCATCATCAGCGCGGCAAAATTGATGTATGACAACAAAGTTAGTGGCTTGCCTGTCCTCAATGAAGTGGGTAAGGTCATTGGCATGATTACCGAATCGGATGTTTTCCGCATGATTATCAAAGCAAATCTATAACCTCTATAAATTATAGGGGCTTGCTATGGCAAGTCCCTAGTGTATCCCCATCAGTATATTTCAGACCAATTTATAGGCATTTTATTCATCTTGTGGTTTAATTAATCCATTGTATGGACTATAAGATGGATTTTTGCTGTTATGGCTGTGATTGAAGCAATCCAAATTACCAAAGCATTGCATCTGGGCAAAACAATCATTCATGCCTTGCGTGGTGTGGATTTATGTATTGAACAGGGCGAGATGGTCTCTATTATTGGACCATCTGGTAGCGGAAAAAGTACCCTACTCGGCATTTTAGGCGGATTAGATAAACCCACAAGTGGCAAAATTAGCATAGATGGGGTTGATATTACGCGCATGAATGAAGACCAACTGACCGAATTGCGTAACGAGAAAATCGGGTTCATTTTTCAATTCTTTAACCTCATCCCCACCTTAACTGCACTCGAAAATGTCACCTTGCCCATGCAATTCGCCAGACGGCGGGTTAAAAATCCTCATAAACGCGCCAAAGAATTGTTAACTATGTTCGGATTATCTGACCGCATGGGGCATCGCCCGTTTGAATTATCGGGCGGGCAACAACAACGGGTGGCAATCGCCCGCGCACTCGCTAATAACCCGCCGATTTTACTCGCAGATGAGCCAACGGGTAATCTTGACCAAGAATCGGGCGCGGTGGTCATCGAAGCCCTACAAGCGATTCAAAAACAAGCCAATACCACCATTATCCTCGTCACCCATGATGCAGAACTGAGTCGTCATGCGGGGCGGGTGATTCATTTGGTGGATGGTCAAATTCACCCAAATTCCACCCCAACAACCTTTTAATCCTGTGCTATGATAGTAAGATGATTCGCCAAACAATGGTAAGGGTAGACAGATGCAAGCAGATTTTGTCCTCGATTATGATGTGGTAAAAATCAACACCGCACAAAAAATTTATCTGATGGCGCGTGTGGTCTCTGGTGAAGCTGTTCATCATCAAAAACGCCGTCCGTTAAATTTGAGCCTTGTCATTGACCGTAGCGGGTCTATGGCGGGAGATAAAATAGATTACACCCGTCAGGCGGCGCAATTTTTGGTACAAAATTTGGGCGTGAATGACACACTATCCATTGTCCTCTATAACGACACAGTAGAAACACTACTCCTCCCCGAAAAAGTACAACGCAAAGATGCCATCAGCCAAAAAATTGCAGAAATCAAGCCCAGTGGCACAACCAACCTGAGCAGTGGTTGGCTTGAAGGGTGTAAATTGGTGGCGCAAAATTTAGATAATCCGAGCGTAAATCGGGTGATTTTGATGAGCGATGGGTTGGCGAATCGGGGCGTAACCGATAAAGCCCAATTGGTGACGATGGCACAACAAAAATTTGGCGAAGGTGTCTCGACAACCACGATGGGTTTAGGCAACGACTTTAACGAAGATTTGATGATGGAAATGGCAAGTTCTGGAGGCGGTGCATTTTATTTCATCGAAAGTCCAGAAGTCACCCCACAAATTTTCCAAGAAGAATTACAAGGCTTACTCAATGTCGTCGCGCAAAATTTGGTAATCGGTGTCCTGCCGAGCGATGGTGTGAATATCGCAGGGCAACTCAATGCGTATGCCATGAAATTCGATGGCTTGTACACCACATTTAGGCTTGGTGATGTATTTGCGGATGAAATTAAAGCCCTTGTGATAGAACTCACCCTGCCCCCATACGCTGAAGGGTCGCATAAGGTTGTCAATTTACGTTTTGAATATGATGAATTGCGTGATAACAACACCACCCAACATCATGTGGTCGAATTGCCCGTAACGATACGTGCAACCAATCAACAAAATGCGATTGTCGTCAAAAATTCGGTGGTGAACCAAAATGTGTTGTTGCTACAAGCGGCGAATGCCCGTAAAACCGCCGTCCAATTAGCCGATAGAGGCGCATTCAACGAAGCCTCACAAATTTTGCGTAATGCCGCCCATCTTATCGAAAATCAGAATGACAATAATCCCAAATTGTTAGAAGAACGTAATGCCCTCATGCAACAAGCCACCGACCTCGAAAAAGGTGAAAGTGGTTATGATGTATATCATCGCAAAACCATGTCTACACAATCTTTTTATACAATGAATAGTCGGCACGAAGACACTGTCATGCTCCGCTTGCGTGAGCAACAAAAAAAGCGCCAAACCCAATCTATAGAACGGGTAGATAGCGAAGAAATAGACAACGCACCCAAAATTGAAAAACGTCCGGGTGTTACCCCAACACATGCCACATGGAACGGCATCACATTTGCGCTCAAAGGGGATTTAATCCGCATTGGACGGTCTAGCCAAAATGATATTGTGATGAATGTGGATGGCGTCTCGCGCTTTCATTGCCAACTCATCCGCAAAGAGAATCAATTGTATTTAGAAGATTTGGGTAGCACCAACGGCACGATGATGGGTGGCGTGAATATGGATACCCCACAAACTATCAGTGTCGGCGATGTGGCGTATGTGTGCGATGAAAAACTCATTTTTCATGACGGGAATTATCAACCATCATAAAATAGTTTTGGACACATTGTAGTGTGTCCCTACGACCATGAATTGATGATAGATATGTAGAGATGGTTATTATATACCATCCTCAAATGATATTATTTTTAACAAAATAGGAGTCTTATTCTCATGTCCGATTTTCCACAAACCCATCGTGTTGAGATTAACGGTGTTGTGCGTGATTTGCGCCTATTTGAAGTCGCGCCAAATGTGCGGATTGCAATCGTCAATATCTTGGGCGATACCGAATTTGTCCAAGCCATTAGCACCGCGCTCGCCAACAAACTCAATACACAAACATTTGATGTCATCGTCACCGCAGAGGCAAAAAGTATCCCGCTTGCCTATCAACTGAGCATAGACATGAAAAAGCCGTATGTCGTCCTCCGCAAGCATTATAAATCGTATATGGGCGAGGCGATTAAAGCAGAAACCAATAGCATCACCACAGGGAGCGAGCAAACCCTTTACCTAGATGAAAAAGATTTGGCATTAATCAATCGCAAGCGTGTTTTGTTGTTGGATGATGTCATCTCGACTGGTAGCACCCTCATGGGGATGCAAAATATCATCGAAAAAGCGGGGGGGATTGTTGTCAAAATTGCCGCCATTTTCACCGAAGGCGACCCCAACAAATGGACACATATTGTCGCACTAGGCAATTTGCCCGTTTGGACACCATGAGAGAATAAAATATCACATATCCCCACCTACGGACACGATATAAGGCTTGTCTGTAGGTGTTTTTGATGATTTTGCCTGATTTTTCCGTGCTTGTGTGTCTTTTGTGGCTGACATACGAGGCGTACCGCCTCTAGTCAGCCAGTACACACCTGCCCATTTTGAGGGATGTACTGGCTGACTAGCGCCAAGCGCGTATGTCAGCCATGATGGTGCAAAAATCGCCGAAATATGCCCTTTTTTAAGTATGGATAAGCCTTACATGCCGTCCTACCCATTCATATCATTGAGATGGGTTTAGATTTTTTCCATCACCACAAAATGCGATAATGCCCATGTATCTAACGGTGTGCCTTCACCCAAATAAAGTGTATTGCGGATAAATTTGGCGGGTTTTCCTAATTTTGCGATGATATTGTCGTATCCGCCATAAATGCGCCGATGATGCACTTTTTTGAGGGGTAAACCCGCAAATAAGCGATTCAAACTCCGTTTGGTATAGGCGCGAACATGCGGTGCAAGTTTATTTCGCCATCCATTGGGCAAATAATTAATGAGGGGTGTATTCCCAAAGTGATATTCCCCTTTCCAATAATGCCCATGTGTCTCGAATGGATACCAGCGATTGGGGACAAATATCACCATCCGCCCACCCACTTTTAACACCCGCGCCATC
>CALDGT010000327.1 GCA_937942935.1 uncultured Chloroflexota bacterium
TTGACAATATGCACTCCCGCACAACACCACACCAAGCGCCAGAAAGTAACAACCATTACACAGGCTTGGGACATTATAAAGATTCGCTCCGTAAAATCGAAAAAGTGGATGGCATCGAATTGGCGCTCGGTGGGCATGAAGACCCCATTTATCAATTTTATGACCGTGTGCGTGATATTCGCGCCAGTCATGAGCGCAAATTGAATCGGGTATTAGATATTATCAAAGATGCAGGACATCCTGTGACCATCCGCGAGGTGACACATCGTATGTATCCCGATAGAAAAGCCTATGATAGTTTGTTGGCATTAGAAGAAGCAGGGGCGCATATTGAATATCTCTATCAACATGGCATGATTTCGGTGTCAAATCTAAATCAAGTTGAGGTAGAAGATAATCCAGCATTGCAATATATGGCGACTTGATGACGATGGGCGCACCCCCTGCGCCCATCGCTATACGTTGCGAATAGGTGCTGTTGCGGTTGGCGTGGGGGTGATGGTTGGTGTTGGTGTGGCGCGTGGGTCAACCGTTGGTGTTGTTGTGGGTGTTGGCGTGTCGGATGGTGTGAGTGTTGGTGCGGGTGTCACGGTTGGGGCAGGGGTATAGGTCATAGATGGGGTTGGGGTTGGGTTGAGTGCCTCAATAATATCTTGAAACATATAACCCGCGTTGATTCGGCGCGATTCTGGGTCGGTGTCTATCAGATACCATTCGGTATTTTCTGGCGCACGACTAATCACACAAACACTTTGCCCCTCTGTATAAGTATCTAAGACGGTTGCACCTGTATTTGGGGCGGCGCGGACGATGGCTCGTTCTACTGTCACGATAAAATCGGTACATTCTGGCAATGGGGTGAAGGTGGGTAGTGGGGTATAGGCATCACGAGTTGCAATTACTTGTGCGGTAGATGTACTTACGGCGGCGACTGTTCGGGTGGCTTGTTGAACATTGATGGTTGTCACCGCCAAAAAATCACGCACACCGAGCCAGACATAATAAATCCCAAACACTAATGCCACCCCAACCAAAAAAATAAACCAACTTGGGGTGCGGTTGCGTTGATACATAGGGGATGGACGACGTTTGATGGGTGGACGCTTGCCAAGCATGAGCAAAACCTATACCGTATGGTTGGATGATTGGGATATGATGACCAGTATCCCTAAAAGACTTTATCATCATATCCCAATAACCCCATATTTGGCAAAGGGTATGTGTTTAACTGGCAACTTTTTGTTCCAAATGATGCCCCACTTTTTCGAGGAGTGTTTTGGTTAATGTCATTCGACTGACAATATCATCTGCCCCTGCTTGAATAATGCGGGTTTGTTCTTGCCCATTTAATTCGAGCGCAGTTATCATGATGACGGGAATATGAGCTGTTCTGGATGAGGTTTTGACCTTTTCGCATAATTCATAACCATCCATATCTGGCATACGGACATCCATCACGATGAGGTCTGGCAATTGATTTGCCAATATTTTGAGCGCAGAATCGCCCCCATTTGCCAACAAAACGTTATAATCAAACACAGAGAGTAAACCCTCTATAAGTTCACGGTTGAGCCATTCATCATCTACTACTAAGATGGTTGGTTGTGTGTTCATATCAATAATCCTTATATATTACCGATATGCTCATCATACCCCATTGGGTCTTTTGTGAATAGCTTATTGACAAATTTTTCAGAGATTTTTCGTTTTTCGGCGAGGTGAAGCCATGCAACGATGGCGATGGATAACAACAGGCGCGGTGATGTGTGCCATTTTGGGCGCGATACTCTATCGTCCATTTGCACCACCGTCTCATCAGGCATGGGGAGATATGATTATCCTCGCCTGTTTTGGCTTATTAGCCCTCTCATTATTTGCTAGTCGCACAGGTGGATTAACCGCATGGTCTACCGATTCAACTTCACAAACTCGCCATATTCGATTCATCCCATTAGGCGTTGGCTTAGGCATTTTATACCTCCTCGCAGAACGCAACATCACATGGACACGTCCTATCCCCGATTGGCTCAAAGCCATCACAGTAGATGGTCAAATGCTGATGTTTGGTGCGGGCGTTGGTTTGGTGATGATTGGCTTGCTAGGGATTCGTGCGGATGATAGGCATCGGCTACGCCACATTCAGCACCCTGATATGAGGCTACTGATAGGATTGGTCGTCATCGGATTTTTTATCCGTTCTTGGGATAACATCAACACTGTTCGCGGATTTATTGATGAAGGTCCGTTCATCCTCGCCATCCGTACCATGCGCGAAAATCCATCTGAAGTGGGGTTATTGCAACCGATTCATTTCATCAATGCCTTTTCGTATATCTATTCGTATATGGAACGCATCTTTAGCGATATTTTTGGCTCAAATTTGGGCATATTTCGTCTGACGAGCGCCATGTTTGGGACATTGACAATTCCTGTGGTCTATTGGTTGGCGCGAGAACTCTGTGATAGACCAACAGCGATATTATCTGCCTTATTCATCACCACGTTTCCGCCCCATATCCATTTTAGCCGTTTGGGGATTAATAATATAGCCGACCTGTTTTGGGGTGGGTTAGCATTGGCAAGTTTGATTCATGCGGTTAAAAATCGCCCCATGTTATCAGTGGTGCAACCCTCTGTAAATCGTAGGGAGGGACTGAAATGGAATGTTCGTGTGTCACCCCGCATATTCCAACAAAAAATACCCGCCATGCCCATGTATGCCTTTTCTGGCATGATGCTGGGGTTGCTCCCTTATTTTTATGAAGGGGGGGAATTGCTCTATCCAATTTTGGTCATCATCTGGCTCATCGGTATGACTTTATTCAGTGCCAATAAACCGTCTTTTCGGGGTGTGATTTGGCTGGTGATAGGATTTATTTTTATCGCATTTCCAAATTATTTGATGGTTGCAGGAAATGGGATGCCCTTATTTAGTCGTGTTTCTGCAAATCAATTGCCCGAAGGTTTTTGGTCACAATTGCTCATCAATGAAAATGGCTTGAGCCGATTAGCAGGATTTTTCCAGAAAAATATTATGCCCCCATTGTTGCATTTATTTCATGCACCAGATGGCAGTGTATTTTATGGTGGGCATACTCCGCTTGTATTGCCTCATTTTGTGCCGTTATTTTTATTGGGATTGGGTCATGCCTTGTTGCGCCCCCGTCCGAGTGGGATGTTATTGGTCGTTTGGGTGATATTGACTGTATTAGGCAATAGTATCATCGCACAAAGTTCGTGGTCGGCGCGGTTTGTGGTCGTTTTTCCTGCATTAGTGATTTTGATGGCGATTGGCTTGCGTTATACTGTGCCGATGCTCCCGCCAATGAATCCCCGTTTGATGAGACGGGCAGGGGTAGTATTAGTAGGCGGAATTGTGGTGTTGCAGGGAATTTATTATTTTCATGACCATTTGCCCATTTATCATAAACAAATTAGCAATGGCTTGGGGCAATACGATGTTTTATTCCGCACACTCGATTTGCCCGCAGGTTCTCGTGCATTGGTATTGAATCCAGACGTATTGCAATATCTCTATATGAAAGATTATCTTGCCTATGCAGGGGCGGATGTGCGTTTAGATGAATGGTCTATAGATGACCTCGATGTGCGCCCATTCCCACAAAAGGTAGATTATACGGGTATTTTTATCAATTGGTGGGATAGGGAAATGATAGAAACAGCTTGGTTTGTTTGGGAATTACGCGGTCCCTACCCAAGCCCGTATGTGACTGTAAACGCAATAGATAGGATGGGCTATTATGAGGTCATCGGGCGCAAATGATAAGATAATAGGCATGAATATTTTTCATGCCTATTGTATTTGATAAAACTAACCCATATTTTCGATGATACGGGTGGCAAATTCGCTGGTTTTCACTTCGGTTGCGCCTTCCATTTGACGGGCAAAGTCGTAAGTGACGACTTTTTGGTCAATGGTGCGTTCAAACCCTTTGGTGACGAGTTCTGCCGCTTCGTCCCAACCGATGTATTCGAGCATCATCACACCGCTAAAGAGCAATGACCCCGGATTCACTTTATCGAGGTTTGTATATTTGGGGGCTGTACCGTGTGTGGCTTCAAACAGGGCAACGGTATCGCCAATATTTGCGCCTGGGGCAATCCCAACACCGCCAACTTCTGCCGCGAGCGCATCGCTCAGATAATCCCCATTCAAATTGGGGGTGGCAATCACATCGTGTTCGCTTGGGCGGAGCAACATTTTTTGGAACATGATGTCTGCGATGGTGTCTTGGATGAGAATTTTGCCTGCGGGGGTTTTTCCGCCATGATTCTTTTCGACTTCTGCCCAGCTAATGGTTTCGTTGGGGAATTCTGCGGCGGCGACTTCATAACCCCATTTTTGGAATGCGCCTTCGGTGAATTTTTGGATGTTGCCTTTATGCACCAGTGTCACACTCTTACGTTTGCGGGCGATTGCATATTGGATGGCGGCGCGGATGAGGCGTTTGCTACCAAATTCGCTGATGGGTTTAATGCCAATCCCAGAATTGGGGAAGGGCAGTTCTGCACCGAGTTCATTTTTCAAAAAGGCTTCTAATTTTTTGCCTTGTTCTGAACCCGCTTCAAATTCAATGCCTGCATACACATCTTCTGTATTTTCGCGGAAGATGACGACATCTACATCTTGTGGGTTTTTAACAGGGCTAGGCACACCATTGAACCAACGTACAGGGCGCACACATTGATATAAGTCTAAAACTTGGCGCAAGGTGACATTTAAGCTACGGAAACCACCACCAACGGGGGTTGTGAGCGGACCTTTAATCCCCACCACAAATTCACGCAAAGCATCGAAGGTTTCTTCTGGCATATAATTGCCACCATATAACCCTGCCGCTTTTTCGCCACAATAAATTTCCATCCATGACACTTTACGATTCCCACCATACGCTTTTTCAACGGCGGCATCCCAAATGCGTTTGCTGGCGGTCATAATATCATAGCCGATGCCATCCCCTTCGATGAAGGTAAGAATGGGATTATCTGGAACGTGTAATTTGCCATCTACAACTGTGACTTTTTCACCTTGAGACGGTACAACAATTTTATCGTAAGCCATATTAGAATTTTTCCTTATCATCAATAGAATGAATTTTTGTGGTGAAAACAACACGCGCCACAATTATATAGTTTACCACAATTGGATAAGATGAACGTAGGGGCATTGTGCAAAATCTCAACTTGCATAAATGCTGTCTATTCAGCCAAAATGGGCTATAATTACGCTTAAAATCCATCCAAGCACAGGCATACCCAAAGGATTATGGGCATGGAAAATCCACTACCAACGAATGAGCAAATTGTTGCATTTAGTCAGAGCATCCCATGGATGCTTATTGAAGAAAAGAAAGCTGTTTTTAACCAAACACTCAAAGAAATTGCCTCACAGTCTGTTGATGATACATTTGATTTAGATTTTTTGAGCCAAAAATTGGGAATTCCTATCTCGGCATATTATGGCTTAGAAGATACCCATTCTGCTAATGTTATCTTAGGGCATTATGGTGATAGCACCTTTATTTTGGGCAGTGTGGTCAGTGGGCGGTATCGTAGCGGAAAAACATTTTCGCAAAGTATTGTCCCCTATAACCTCAACCCTAGTGTGAATCATGCTAATTTAGAAGAAACTGATGATGTTGGCGGTGCGATTCGTGCAATCGGCGCAGAACTCGAATTGGGGTTATACCATCCCAATGGGGAACCCCCCACCGAAGCAGAAGTCCACAATTATATGGATTTATATGAATCTCATGCCCGCCGTTTGGGGATTACACCCCAAGTAGACCGCGAGGCGTGCCAATATCAAATTGAGGCGCATGTCGCGCCCGGTATTGGGTATCCGCGCACCCGCGCCGCCTTAGAAGGTATTTTATCGGCATTGGCGATGACCAGCCAATCTACAGGGCT
Source organism: uncultured Chloroflexota bacterium (assembly GCA_937942935.1). Classification (GTDB taxonomy): domain Bacteria; phylum Chloroflexota; class Anaerolineae; order Aggregatilineales; family Phototrophicaceae. The sequence goes on from CALDGT010000327.1 coordinate 5,932, forward strand.
TTATACCGCTATTTCTGCGGCGTATCCCATCAAGAGTGATTTTCATTTGACCGATGACCCCAAAGTGCATACCGCCGTAGATTTGATGGTGGAAGTGAATAATTTATTTGAGGATTATCGGGAACGCCTTGTTGAAGCCAAAAAACGCTATCGGATAGACCCAAATGCGAATGTCGTGGAAGTATTCCGCCTTCAGGGATGCCATATTCATCTCGATTTGGCGGGGCGTTCAGAGGCGTTAGGGGTATTCGGGTTTTATACCATGTTACGGAGTGCAACCGCCGTTGCCAATAGCGCCGCCCTCAAGGGTAGCCCTTTTGTGAATGGGGTATGCGACCCCGAATTGCTTTGCACCCGCGAATATTTGCGCCGTACAACGGTCACAGGTGAGACCATCCAAAAGCCACTAAGCCCACATTTGGTTGCTGGTGATTTAGAACGGTATGCGGGGTTGCTTAAATCAGAAAAAGCCAATGCGATGGCGCGTGCTTTGCTCTATTCTAATACACACGGCACGCCTACCTCTGCGATGCACAGCCTTATTGGGCGTTTGCGCCCCGATTTGGGGAGTAATAAACGTATTTGCACCCTCGAATCTACAGGGATGCCTGTTAATATCAGCGCGTCGCGCCAAGCCGCTGTCTTGACTGATTTTGAATTTACTCATGCTTTGCTTGAAAATTATTATCGCAAACATGGAGCAGATTTAGCGCCCATGATGGAAGATAAAACACTCTGGGCGATTATGGGTCCGCTTGACCATGATGTATTTATGGCGCAACATGATGAATCTGACCGTGTATGCAGTGACCTTGTGCTGAAAACGGCGGCAGGCACAAGCATGAGCCTATCTGAATTTTATGAGATGAAGCGGATTTATATGCACAAGCACCTCAGCGATATGGCGCATATTTCTCCGCGTGAAATTGACGATGTGTATTTTAGCTTGCAACGCATGTTAAATCCGCCGAGTGGGGTCTCTGCCCAAGTGGTTGAGCAATATATCCACGATTATAAATTGCGTAGCACAGGCAATTGGGGGCGGATTTTGGTCAATACCTATCAAGAAGAGGGTGGGGTAATTGGCGAATATAATCCCGATGCGGTGTTGCGCGTGACTAATCGTGTTCACGAAGCCTTATGCCACCGTTACATTCAAGCCTAATGATGATAGAGGTCGGGTTCAATCCGACCTCTATTTTTTAATGACCAGATTGCTTAAAAAATTCACCCACAATGGTTATCCCAAGCGCGATGACCATTAATATGCCTGCCACCATAAATGTCGCGCTCATGCCTGTAGCAATGGCGCTCGGTTGGGCGCTTGTGATGTCGGTTGTCATCGAAGCCGATGCGAAGATTGCTCCCATCACCGATGTGCCTGTAATAAGTCCCAAATTGCGCGATAAACTGAGTATGCCAGAGATAACACCGCGCTGGTTGGGATGAATACCCATCATTACCCCTGTATTATTCGCCGCCTGAAATAATTGGTAGCTCGGTGTTAAAATCACAATCGCTATCACATATCCCAAAACACCCAGTGTCATTGGTAGGGATGATAGGGCAAATGCGCCAATTGCCATTGCAACCAGCCCAATCATGCTGATAGAGGATACCCCAAAACGGTCAACCATGCGCCCTGCTGGAAATCCTGTTACGATTGAAATGGCGGGACCAATAGACATCACTAGCCCAACCAACGATTCATCTAGCCCAATTGCGATGGATAAATAAAATGGGGTAACGACCAATGTCGCCATCATAACCGTCATAACCAGCACATTGATTATCAATCTGGCGCTCAAAATAGGATTGCGGAGCAGTTTTAATTGGATGAGGGGTGTTTTGACTTGCATTTCTACGGTCACAAATAAAACACTGCCAACCATAGCGACCAATAATAAGATGAGATTACTCTGGCTAAATTGCCCATTTTTGACATTCACTGCCAACGCATACGCGCCAATAGACAACGCCAGCAATAGTGTCCCAATGATGTCAAAATTTTGCTTGGTTGTCTTGAGTTGCTCTTTTGGGGTGGGCAAATAACGGCGCGTCAGAAACATGCTGAATATCCCCAATAGTACCAACACGAAAAAAATAGACCGCCAGCCAAAGGCAGAAATTAAAACACCTCCGATTGAGGGTCCAGAAGCCGTTCCAATCGCAGACATTGTGCCGAGTAACCCCATTGCACTCCCTGTCTTTGATTTGGGGATGACATCCCCAACATACGCAATGGTGAGTGCCATTAGGACGGTTGCCCCAATTCCCTGACCGATACGACCAACAATCAGCACCCAAAATGATGGTGCAAAACCACATAAAACAGAGGCTATTGTGAACAATAACGTGCCACTCAGCATGAGTTGGTGACGATTTATCATGTCGCCAAGTCGCCCCGCAACAACAATGAGGGATGTTGTTGGGATGAGATAAGCAAGGACAATCCACTGTGTTTCATGAAATGAAATTGCAAATGTTTTTGCTAGTGTCGGCAATGCTACATTGGTGATACTCGTAGCGAGTGATGGCAATAACATTGTTAATGCGAGGCTGGTTAGTATCCATCGAATAGAAACGATAGAAACCATATCACGATTATCATTCTGCATCACACCGCCCTCGTTAATTTTATTGGTGAGGGTCATCAGACATCGCCTTTTCTAGCAAATTTACAATTATCCCCGCTTCGTCATTTGTTAAATGACCAAAAAAAGTATGTGCCATCACATCCCCAATTTTGATGATTTCAATTACCATCTTTTGCCCTTTTTCTGTGATATGAACCTGATATGCCCGTTTATCTTGGGTATCTTTAACCCTGATAACATACCCTTTTTCTTCTAGGGTTTTTAATGCCCTGCCCGCATTGCTTCTGTCAACAAATAACATTGCAGATAGCGCCTCTTGGGGGGCTTTGCCACCTTCCAAACTCAAAAGCCGAAGCAAGCGGGCTTCGGTGTGGATGATGCCCAACTTAGAAAAATGCTCCTCTGCGGTCTGATACCGTTGGCGTGCCAGCACACCGATTAAATCGAACAGTTTTGATAAATGATCCATTGCAAATAGCCTCTCATTTTTACTCAACAAATATATGCGTGCGCTCGCAACTAATTATTTACAGCATACTCCAAAATGAATGGCTATGCAACAGGCAAAATAGTGGGGTAGGGGGAATCTTAGAATTCTTTTGACAATTTTCACTTTTTGCATTATCGTTAGCTATAGCAATAGGAATATTCCCTTTGGCTGATATTTTTCGGGATATTTTGCATAATGCCCTATTTGCTCCAAATGTGTCTATTTGCGCTCATCAGGGGCGCTTGATTTACTGTGAACATAAACACAAGATTGAGTTTCTGATTGCGTTGGTAGTTTGTTTTAACTCTAATTTAATTGAAAGGATGGAATGACTCGGTATCTATTCAGAGATACAGAGTCCTATTTGCTTATGGCAAAATCAAAATTACGAATAATCCCTATCGGCGGTCTGGGTGAAATTGGCAAAAATATGACCGTTTTTGAGATGGGGAATGATGCTTTTATTATAGATACAGGCATCATGTTCCCCGCAAATGACATGCACGGTGTAGATTATATCATCCCCGATTTTCGGTATTTGCAAGAACGGAAAGACCTCAAAATTCATGCGATTGTGTATACACATGGTCACGAAGACCATATCGGTGCGGTGTCGCATGTGGTCGAAGCCTTTCCCAACACCCCCATTTATGCTACACCCCTCACGGCAGGGTTATTAGAAGTGCGCCTTAAAGAACGGCGTGCGTTGGATAAAACTAAAATCAATGTGTTTAACTCTGGGGATAAACTCAAAGTGGGTCCCTTTATGCTCGAAAGTTTTCACATGTGCCATAGTATCCCCGATTGTGTGGGATTTGGCATTTATACCCCGTATGGGCTAATTGTTTATAGTGGTGACTATAAATTTGATAACAGCCCTGTAGATGGCAAAAAACCCGATTATGCCCGACTTGCCCGTTTTGCCTCTGAAGGGGTAACACTTTTGATGGCAGAAAGCACCAATGCCGATAAACCCGGTTGGACACCCTCTGAGACAGTGATAGATGATGCCTTTGACCGCGTGTTCAAAAAGGCAAAAGGGCGCATTTTTGTCGCCACCTTTGCCTCACTCATTTCACGGGTGCAACAAGTGGTGAATGCCGCCGAGCGATATGGGCGTAAGGTAGCGGTAGCAGGGCATAGTATGTCCGAAAATGTCAAAATGGCACGCCGTTTGGGAATTCTAAACCTGCCCGATAGTATGCTCCTTGATGTGAGCAAATTGAACAGCATATCTGATAATCAGGTTGTGATTATGCTCACAGGCGCACAAGGCGAACCAACAGCCGCCCTCACTAAAGTGGCAAATGGTGAACATCGTCAACTCAAACAGGCTTTTCCCTTCAGAGCTCTCCGGCGGGATGAAAAAACGTGTTGCAATTGCACGGGCGATAGCCCTGAAACCCAGGTTCCTCTTCTGCGATGAACCCAA
>CALDGT010000328.1 GCA_937942935.1 uncultured Chloroflexota bacterium
TCACCAAGCCAACTGTTGGGGTGGTCAAATCTGATACAGGCGAAGAATATATCCTCGTCTCTCGGCAAGCCGCCAGAGGCTTTTGGCTGATTGCGATTTTATTGGTGGTGGCATCGGTTGGAATTGGCATATTTTTGCTCACACGCCCTCCACAAACGCCATCTCAATCCGATAATACGACCAGTTTGGTATTAGATAACCCGCCAAATAATAATCGGGTAGAACCGACACGGTTGCCGAATAACCAAAATTTACCGCAACAACAATTTCAGTTGCTCATGGCATCGCCGATAGAAATGGGCGAATATCCGATTTTGATATTACCCGGTAGCGGACCACAAACAGATGATGCGGCTTTGCAAGCCACCATTTATAATGAGCTTTCTGCTATTTTTGAGTCACAAATAGATTATTCTAGCATCCGTGTTTTTGCCGATGCCCCCGCCCCGACCAATGGGGGTGTACCGCCTAGCTTTCAGCAATTAGGGCAATTGGGCAATAATGCCCAAGCGATATTGATGGTGCGCCCAGAACAGCGCCAAGATGGGTTACATGCCTATATCGAATTGGTAGATATGGGGCGGTTATCGCATACAGCATTTGAGCGCGGCATTTTGGCGCGAGTGATGAATACAGAGGTCTTGGTCAACTCGCCATCTGACCTCGCCCCATATTTGGTGGTGGCGATGGCAATTGCACATAGCGCCGATGGTGATTTATTTGAATTTATTCGCGCATTAACCATGTTATCCGATTTACCACCCGCCAATGGCACAATCGTAAAAACAGGGGTTAGCCAATCGGTATATGATTACTTTTTGAATTTTACGCATAATCAGGGCGCGGCGATGCAACTTATCAACACGGCGATTGAGCGTGATGGTGGTAATGCCTTATTATTCACCTACCGCGCCTTAGCGCACATGCGCCAATTGAATTTTGAGAGCGCCCGTAGCGACATCCTCAGCGCCAAGCGTGTCGGTCCCGAAACGTGGACACTGCCCAATTACATCAGCTTGATGATGACCACCGATAACAGCGTGTTAGAATTGACCAATAGCATCACCACGCAACGTCCAAATGATTGGTTTGCCCACTTTGTGCGGGCGCACTTTACTTATTTGACCAATGATTTAACAGGCGCGGGGGATATTGTCGCGCAGTCTTTGCGTTATAACCCACAATCGAATGTGTCGAATCTGTTGGCATCTTTCATCGCCATTCGGCAAGGACGGATAGAAGACGCACATCAATTATTAGACGATATTTTGCGCGAATATCCAAACCCAACCCTCACCGCACGCGGGATGAATATGGTCTTTGGCGATTCGATTACAGGCAGTTCTCTCATTTATGCCACGTATGCAAATTTGCTCATTGGGCAATTTGACCGTGTGATTAGCGAGACCGATTTGCTCATCACCATGACCCCGCCAGAAGGGGCAGATTTGCCCTATTTATATGTGGCAGATGTATTGATGATTCGCGGGGTTGCCTTTTGCTCACAAGGAAAATATGATGATGCTCGTCTTGCATTTACAATGGGATTGACCGCAGACCCTACCAATTACATGCTTCATGCGCTCCGTGCAGATATTAGTCTATATATCGGTGAGGATGCGAGTGCCGATATTGAATTGGCATTGGGTTTATCTGATGAAATGGATATGTATGTGGCAAAGCTCACCGATGAATCGCGCACACAAGCCACATTACCTTGCTCACAATTTGTTGACCTGTTTATTAATCAGGTTAATTAAACGCACATATTAAGGAACACAATATGAAACAACGGATTGGTGATAGATACGAATTTGACCGCGCTACCGACATCATTGGAAAGGGTGGCATGGGGACGGTGTATGTCGGACTCGATACCGCCACAGGTCAAAAAGTAGCAATCAAACAATTGAAGCCCGATATCATCGAAGAAAATCCCGACTTTGTAGAACGCTTTAACCGCGAAGCCGAAGCCTTGCGCCGTTTGAATCATCCCAATATCGTGACGGTACTCGATACGATTGCCGATGATGATGCCCATTACCTGATTATGGAATATGTGGCGGGTGGGTCTTTGTGGGATGAAATGGAAAAGAACAAACAATTACCCATTTCCCGCGTGTTGCAAATTGCGCTCGATTTATCAGATGCGCTCACCCGCGCACATCGGCTCA
>CALDGT010000329.1 GCA_937942935.1 uncultured Chloroflexota bacterium
ATCCCCGACTTATCTTTTTTTGATATGGGCAACACCGTCATCCAACCCGATTTAGAAGCCACCCATAGCGTCCATCAATCGGTTGTGTACGATATTTTATCCGATGATAAGCTCCTCATCGTGTTGGGGGGTGGCAACGACATCAGTTATCCCGATTGTTCTGCGGTATCCGATTTAGCACAGGGAGATTTGCTGGTGTTCAACATAGACGCGCATTTTGATGTGCGGATTGCGGATGAACGCAACAGTGGCACACCGTATCGGCAACTCATCGAAGAAAAACTCATCCCACCGCACCATTTTCATGAGGTGGGGTATCAACCATTCGCCAATTCGCCCACCTATCTCGATTATCTGCTAGAAAAAGGGGTGCATACCCATTCGCTGGCGGGGGTGCATGATATTGGGTTAGACCAGTTGCTACGGCGGATTCTATCCGAAAGCACCCCTAATGCCATTTTTTGGGGACTCGATATGGATGTCGTGCGCTCGGCAGATGCCCCCGGTGTGAGTGCGCCGAATCCGACAGGACTCACGGGTGAAGAATTTTGTCTAATAGGCAGTATCGCAGGCGGGGATAAACGCACCCGCTTATTTGAAATTTCGGAGATGAATCCGACTTACGATGTGGACGGGCGCACCGCCAAACTCGCCGCCGTCACCATCTGGCATTTTTTACAGGCACACACACATCATATAAGGAAATAACTCATGCACCCACGCCCAATCAAAGCCCCAACAGGCACACAATTGACGTGTAAAAATTGGCAAATCGAAGCGGTTTATCGCATGTTACAAAATAACCTAGACCCCGATGTCGCCTTTGACCCCGATAATTTAATCGTCTATGGGGGACGTGGCAAAGCCGCCCGTAATTGGGATGCGCTGGATGCGATTTTATCCACCCTCAAAAATTTAGATGCCGATGAGACCCTGCTGGTACAATCGGGGAAGCCTGTGGCGGTGTTCCGCACACATACCGATGCGCCCCGTGTTTTGCTCGCCAATAGCAACATCGTCCCCGCGTGGGCAACCCAAGCCAATTTTGATAAATGGGAGCGCGAAGGACTCATCATGTACGGGCAAATGACGGCGGGTAGTTGGATTTATATCGGCACGCAAGGCATTTTGCAAGGCACATACGAAACATTCGGCGCAATCGCTCACAAACACGGTTGGGGTAGCCTGAAAGGGAAATTTGTCTTGAGTGCAGGCTTGGGCGAGATGGGCGGAGCGCAACCCCTTGCTGTGACAATGAATGAAGGCGTGGGATTATTTGTCGAGGTTGACCCATGGCGGGCGGAGCGTCGTTTACGCTTGCGCCAAGTGGATGTCGTGACCGATAACTTAGAAGAAGCGATGACATGGGTAGAAGAAGCCCTCACCCGCAAAACTGCAAAATCAATTTGTTTGGTGGGCAATGCCAGCGAGATTTTGCCCGAATTATTGGCACGCGGGGTCATGCCCGATATTATCACCGACCAAACCAGCGCCCATGATGTGCTATATGGGTATATCCCCGCGGGGTTAAGTGTGGAACAAGCAAAAATCCTGCGCGAATCTGACCCCGATACGTATCAAAAACGGGCGATGGATTCGATGGCAAAACATGTTCAAACAATGCTCGCATGGCAAAAAAAAGGCGTGATTGTGTTCGATTATGGCAATAATCTCCGTCAACGCGCCTACGATTGGGGTGTGAAAGATGCCTTCGACTAT
>CALDGT010000330.1 GCA_937942935.1 uncultured Chloroflexota bacterium
TCAGCAATGGCTGGGGTCTTTTTTTTATCCCCCACTTTGCCTATAATCCTCAAACATCAGCATCAAAAACATTTGATGTGTTGTTTTATATAAAATAATCTTTGGAGGCATTTTATGCGTTTGCGTGTTGAGGGAGGAATTTCGCTGAATGGGGTTTACCATCCATCCGGTAATGCCAATACAGCCGCTTATCTGATTGCCGCATCACTCCTAACCGATTCGCCTGTCACCTTACGGAATGTCCCAAATACTACTAGCACAACCGTGATGAAAAATATCGCCTCTAATTTGGGTGCAGAAGTCCGACAACCAGATGACCGTATTTTGACCATTCAAACACCACAACTGAGTCGGCGCAAATTGACCTTAGAAGAGACCAGCGAAACACGTGCTTTACTTTTTCTTGCGCCATTGCTGGTGAGGCGTAGTTTTGCCCGCCTAGAGATAGATTTTCCATTGAACCGAATTCGCACCCACCTTGAAGCCTTGCGTGATTTGGGATTTGATGTGGTTATCAGCGATGGGGCAGTGGAAGTCCGTGAAGCGAAGTGGGATTATAAAGATATTATCCTCACCCAAACCAGTGTCACCGCGACGGGGATTGTGATGATGCTCGCCGCCTGTTTTGGCAAAGAAACCGTCATCCATAACGCCGCCAGTGAGCCACACCTACAACAATTGGCACATCTATTAGAATTGATGGGCGCACAAGTGCAAAATGTTGGTTCTAATATGTTGCGGATTTTCGGCAAATCTCCGCTTCATGGGGCAGATTTAACAATTGATGCCGATCATATCGAAGCGGCAAGCATCGCCGCCATCAGCGCATTAACAGGTGGACGTGTTGAAATTCGCCATATCACCCCCTCTCACTTACGCATGATTGGCAAGATTTATCAACGGTTAGGGATTTTGTTGGATATAGACGCTCAATCGGTTTATATATCTAAGCATAGTCAACTGACTGTATCAAATAGAGAAGAAGATGTAGATTCATCCATTGAAACTGCCCCGTGGCCCGGATTTCCATCCGATTTAGTAGCAATTGCGACCATCATCGCTACCCAAGCACGCGGGACATCCCTCATCCACGAAAAATTATTTAGTAATCGTTTGTTGTTTGTGGATAAATTAAAATCAATGGGCGCACAAATTGTCTTATGTGACCCACATCGGGCGATTGTGGTAGGACCAACACCTCTCTATTCGATCTATATGGACTCGCCCGATGTGCGTTCTGGTTTGGGGATGCTTGGGGCGGCGTTGATTGCCAAAGGAGAAACGGTCATAGATAATGCCCAAGTGTTGAACAGTAATTTTGACGGTGTTATT
>CALDGT010000331.1 GCA_937942935.1 uncultured Chloroflexota bacterium
AGGTGTTTGTTGGTATGAAGCAGTCGCATTTTGCCAGTGGTTGAGTGCTATCACAGGCGAAAAAATCATGCTTCCTACCGAACAACAATGGCAATGGGCGGCGCAAGGCGATGATGGACGGGAATATCCATGGGGAAATGAGTGGGGGATATCGCGGTGTAATCACTCCGTGAATAATTCAGTTGGTATCATTGGCAGGGGTGACAGCAAATTAACAACGCCTGTCACCCAATATGAGGGAGTAGGCGATAGTCCGTTTGGTGTGGTGGATATGGCGGGAAATGTGTGGGAGTGGTGTTCTACAGATTGGATAGGTGGGGGGGATGATTTGAGCGGAATAAATGCACGCATGTTGCGGGGTGGCGAGGGGATCGCTAGGGATGTAAAAGAGCTTCGCGTTCAATATCGCATCCGGTACTTCCCGCATGGTAGGGGCGAGAGACTAGGGTTTCGTATAGCTCGCCTTTAATCCTTTGATTTCTGAATTCTGTGGTTTTGCCAATCATCACGAAATTTTTTTGTTATGACCGCACCCCTAAATCCCCTCTCCAAGCAGAGAGAGGACTTCAAACCCACCCACAAAATGGGTTTCTCCCCTTCTCCACATTGGAGAAGGGGCAGGGGGATGAGGTCAAAAAGCCCGTTCAAGCACCGCCACCGCGTCAATATAATAGGTTTGCGGGTGCATATCCATCGGGTACACTTTGCCCAGTTTATACCCCTTGCTCACCAGACGCTTGCAATCACGGGCGAGGGTGGCGGGGTCACTGCTGATATACGCAATCCGCTTGACGGATGATTCGCCCAACGCATCCACCACCGCCAAACTCAAGCCATCGCTCGGCGGGTCGAGTATCAGCGCGTCAAAGTCGTTCAGCCGATACAATTCATCTTCAACCGCGCCATCAATCACCTGAATATTCTCGAATTTCTCGCAATTTTGACGGGCATCATGCACCGCAGGCGGATAACTTTCGACCATCGTCACCGATTTGGCGTGTGGGGCAATGCCCACGCTCAAAAATCCGCACCCGCCATAAAAATCACCGACCACATCATCAGGGGTGATATTCAGAATTTTCGTCACCAATGCCGATAATTCGCTGATTTGTGCGATATTATGCCGAAAATCACAGCCTGCCGTCACACGGAACTCGTGCCCGTTGATGGTGTATCGGCTATGCGTCTCGCCGATGAGGTTAATCGGTATGCCATCTGGCAAAATGGCATTCACGGTGGCAGGAAAATCCACCGCGAGTTCTGGCACATCATTTTCATCCTCGACATATAAAATCAGCATGGGCGTATTATCGCTCCCCAAGCGCAATTTGAGCCGTTTCATCCCCACAAAATCCATTTCCAGCGATTCGTAGAGTTCCAGCAAATCGGGATGCAAAATCTCGCACGTTTTGATGACGGTTAGTGTGTCATCATCGGCAGAGGGCAAGCCAATTTGTCCCTCTGGGCTAATTTCGAATGCCAATTGATATAAATAACCCCATTCCGATGGGCTTGGGATGACCGCTTGCACATCCGCATTCGTAAATCCGCCAACACGCTCTAATTGGTCGGCGAGGACATCTTGTTTGAGCAATAATTGGGCTTGATAATCAATGTGTTGCCATTGGCATCTGCCACATTTGCCCGCGCCAAAATGGGCGCATTTGGGATACACCCTATCCGCAGAGGCATCTTGCAATGTCACACCGCGCCCAAATGCCACCCGTCCCTTCTCGCGGATAATTTGTGCATCCAACACTTCACCGGGGATGGTATAGGGGATGAATATCACCTGCCCGTTGTGCTTGGCGATACCACTCCCGCCATTCGCCATAGATTCGATTGTGACTCGTATTGTTTTTTTATCCGCCATGAGATTTATCCTATTGTCGCAGGTTTGCAATTGCGTTACATTGTAACCCAATTATACTTATAGATGAAATGTGAAAGATACCCGTCTTTTCTAACCAATGATGATACGGGTTAGTTCTAAATACAAAATACAATCCCACCCCCCGCCCCCCTCCCCACGCTGTGGCGAGGGGGAGAAAACTGACATTTTGCGGGGAAAAGTCCCTTCTCCATGTAATGGGGTGGGGATTTAGGGGAGGGGTTAAATCATTTTATGTCTCATAAGAGGAGCGCCCAATGCGACCCAGACAATATATTCCGATTTTTGTCATTTTTGGATTGATAACTATCATCCTATTCACGATGAATGTGCCATCGAATGCCCAATTTGAACAGGTACAAACCACACTCGTCACCGTTACGCCTGTGGTGAATACCGTTGCGACCATCACACCATCGCCGACATTCGATTTTAGCTCGCTTGCCACACCACAAGCCTCACTCGCGCCCGGTTGTGCGACTGTGTTACCGATTCCCATCGGTGGCGAAATTATTGTGCGGGCAGGGGTGAGTTTGCGGAGTGCGCCCGACCCATCCGCGCCATTGCTCCGTGAATTGGAAGAAGATTTTATTTTTTATGCCATCGAAGGACCCGTCTGCGGTGGCAATTATGTGTGGTGGCGGGTGCAAGCGGGGACATTTGTGGGGTGGGTGGCAGAACGCAACACGCAACTCGATTTTTTCTTGAATTATGAGATTACCCTCAACCCATGTAATGAACCCCTCACCCTAGAACGATTTGAGGTGATTACCGTCAGTTATAATGTGCGCCTGCGCGATATTCCGAGCATTAATGGGTTGGTGGTGACAGTCGCCCAAGCAGGCACACAAGCCCTTGTGTTGAGCGAAGAACCGACTTGTGCCGATGGG
>CALDGT010000332.1 GCA_937942935.1 uncultured Chloroflexota bacterium
TTCTTCTTTTGGGCGGCTCTCCATGTCTTACACCAAGTTACCTATATTGTTGAATTGTATAATCACAAAGAATATCATACTATCCGCAAAACTGCCCTTTCTCCCTATTCGCGTGCAGTTGATTATGCAATTATCCTCACCTGCTTGTTCCCAGTTGCGGCACTCAAAATTAGTCAAGGAACATTCAATATTGGCACAAATGACCTCACCGCTGTCATTCCAGATGTGTTTGAAGCCACATGGTTCTTTGTGATGATGTCTGGTGTGTTTGGTGTTGCATTGGTGGCGTACATCATCAAAACTGTGCAAGAATATCGTGGTGGCTATCTGAATGTCCCCAAGACAGTTTTCTTGACCTTCACCGTTGCTGTTTCTTTCACTGTGCCAATGCTCGAAAACCTTGATACCGCATTTCAAGGGATGAACACATGGCACTCCTTCCAATATTTAGCCATCACCTTCTATATCATCAAAATCAAAGAACAACATGGCAAACTCGAAGGTAATGCCCCATTGGTAAAACGCTTCTCGCAAGCGGCAAAAGATTCACGCGGGTTGTATCTTCTTAGCACCATCATGTTGCTTGGCTCTGTGGTGATTTTCACTGTCGTTTATACCCTTGCCCATATCATCACCCCCAATCCTGCTTCCTTGATGGCTGGAATTCCCTACGAGACGGCGCTCGCCAATTGGCGATTTGATGTGGCTTATTACACCTGCATTTTGTCGTTCTTGTGGATTCACTACTATCATGACCACTTCCTCTTCACCGATTTTGAGGCATTAGAGGATTCCTACTAAATAAAGAATAAAAAATCAGGGCAATTAAGCCCTGATTTTTTTATGGTAATAAAAACTCGCTAACCCACTGCATTGGGTCTATCGGAACACCATTTAGCCACAATTCCCAATGTAGGTGTGCGCCTGTAGCTCGTCCTGTATTGCCTACTGTGCCAATGGTTTGCCCCACTTGTACCATATCTCCTAAGTTCACATAACGCTCACTCAGGTGCGAATAATTGGTATAAATGCCCCATCCATGGTCAATAATAATTGAAATTCCACGAATATTTAGCGTATCGGCTAAAACAACTTGCCCTGCTTGTGCCGCCAAAACAGGCGAGCCTGTTGCTCCTGCAAAGTCTGCGCCATTGTGATAACGGTCAAATGCCCCCCCATTATACGCACGGCGTGTCCCATATGGCGAATTCATCACAGCGGCGGCTGGTAAACTCATTGCACCGGTCAAATAGCGTTGAGAATTCACCCGACTAGTAACATTCTGCAAGATACCTAGCTCATTCTCTTCTACACCAACATTAAGCAAATCTAATCTATCGGCTGGAAGTGTAATATATTGGCTACCATAATTTCCTGCTTGTACTTGCACATTCAACAATAAGTTAACAACATCGCCCGATATGGGTGTAAGTGTCAAATTTAGGGGATAAATGCCCGTTTGTGTATAAATAGGGATTGGAATCAGGATAAGTGTCAATAAACCATTTTCTTGTGATATTTGGGAGATTTGAGTCTCTAAAAATGTCCCTGTAATGGTCACAGCCGTTGTTGTACGTATTACTATACGTCCCGCACGACCTTCTACCCACGCAAGTGGAAACATATCGAGTGATTGAACCAACTCTGGTAAATCACTCGCCGATGCAACTTGTGTGGTATAGATGGGAATAACTAATTGTTGCCCAGCAAAAATAATAGCACCATCAGCTAATCCATTAGCTTGTTGAATAGCAGTCATGGTTGTCCCATATCGTTGGGCAATCCGATAAACAGTATCACCACGCACAACCGTATGAATCACACGATTTTCTGTAGATGTGGGTGATACGAGGCTGATAAGTCCTGAATCCAAAACAACCTCGGGGGTTGGTGTTATAGCTACTGCAACTGATGATAGTTGCAACACCTGACCCACATAAAGCGAATTGGGATTAGTAATACCATTCAGACTAGCTAACGCTTCTGCTGTCATACCATATAGCTCGGCAATACGTGATAAAGATTCACCAGCCTTAACAATATGTGTTTGTATGGTTGGTGTTACTTCAGATACAACTGTTGGGGACGGTATAATTAATCGTTGCCCCACAGTGATACTACTAGTATTAACGATCCCATTCGCCGTCGCAATTTGCTCTACGGTCAACCCATATTGTAGACTAATGCGATACAAATTTTCGCCTCGTTGGACAACATGAATAATGACATCGGGTGGTGGCGGGGGTGTTTGGTCTTGGCTATACACCGATGGAATGACACAAAACAAAATACCCACAAGGATAATCAGCGATAAAAACATTTTTTGCATAAGATTTATGAGGCACTTTCAGAGAAATTCAATATATCGCCAATAGAGACTTTATCGAGGATAGATGGTCTGGCTTCGATATAATATTGGGCAGGTTTTGCGGGGGCATACATCGGTCGCCATGGCTTGGCAAG
>CALDGT010000333.1 GCA_937942935.1 uncultured Chloroflexota bacterium
AATCGGGAGTGGGTGCAATCGCATAGGCGCGATGATTGGTCGCAGATAACATCGCCGTGATGAATTCATGGGCGCTGGTCGCTTCTGGTGCGTCCACAAAATGAGCATCGAAAAAATGGAATGCCGATTTCCAAAATTGGCGGAGCGCGAAAAATTCTTCATCCGACATGCCCTCAATCAGGTGGCGGATGAAGGCAAATGCCTTATCCACCATGAAAGCGGGCAAGCGGTTGTCGTAGCGTATCCGCGCATCCACCTCATCAGGCAGTTTTTTCAACATGATGCACCACCCGTCCGTTTGGGGTCTCGATGTGTACCGCAGTAAATTCGCCTGTAGCAAGCAAAGCCGTCGCCTGCTTGACCGTCAACACGCGCACAGGCTGATTGGGCATGGTGAGGGTGTACCGCTTGTCATCCGTCACCGTGTCGCACATCAAACCGAGTGCAATACGGTTATCTGTATGAAGCCACCTGAACATCTCAAAGCGCCCACTTACTAGCACCCCACATGCCGATTCATCCGATATGGGCGCGATGTGTGGCGGTTTTGGGGTTGGGTATGCTTCTCGCCACGCATCCCATTGCAAATTGCCTTTGAAAAAGACGGGGATATGGTGTGCATCCATCACAGTCAGCACATTTTCTACCCATTCGCGCTTGGGCTGATATGTCCTCATGCCATTGGTCGCCGCCCCAATCACCACCCAATCCAAAGGTGCATTGACCAAAAGTGGGGCAATATCAAAGGATAGCGGTTCAATGCTCATCCAACGGACACCTGCACCGCGCACAAGGGATAAGGCGCGGAGTTGACGTTCAACCAACCGTTTTTGTTGGTCGAGTGTGAGCGATTTGCCAAACATCTGGGTTGGCGGGGCGCTCACCCCAACCCACACATTGGCGGAAAAATCGAATTGTTCCAAGCGGGGCGCGTTCTTGGTGAGCAGTTGGAAGCTGTGCCAATGAGCGCGTTTGCACACATCCAGCACCGCATGAATTTGCTCATCTGGCACCCATGCGCCCATCAAGTCACTCATACTGTCTAAAAAGATGCGAGATGGTTCTCTCAGCTTTAACGGTTCTTCCAACACCTGCGGATTCCAATAGTGATGTTCAAAGCCGTGTGGGTAGGCATTTTGTGCCACATTATTGGCGATAGTTTCTGCATAACACACCGCGACCGTGCCATCGGGCATTGTCCATCTGCAAGCGTGTTGGCAACCGCGAATGACATTCCATGTATATTGGGTCCATTCAATGCCCCGTCCCTT
>CALDGT010000334.1 GCA_937942935.1 uncultured Chloroflexota bacterium
TCAATACCAGCAATTACGAAAATGAACTCGATAGCCGTAGAGATAACGCTGGTCCATAACCAGAAGGCTTGGTCTTGGGTATGGTTGGCAACAAAATGTATGCGTTTGTTGGCTTGGAACGTATCGGTGGTGTGATGGTGTATGATGTGACCGACCCCACCGCCCCTATTTTTGTGACCTATGCCAATAACCGCGATTTTGCGGGTGACCCAGAAGCAGGTACAGCCAAAGATTTAGCCCCAGAAGGCTTGGTTTTTATCCCCGCCGACCAAAGCCCAACCGGTGAAGCCTTGTTGGTGATTGCCAATGAAGTGAGTGGCACAACCACCGTCTATAGCATCACCAGCAACATGTAATTCAATAAAATTGGATAATCAATTTTGTGGGGCTTGCCATGGCAAGCCCCTACGTGATTTCTGCCACATCATTCCCCATCAAAAACACCGCATCGCTTATTCTCCAAATTTCATCACAATCACATCATTAGGTGCAGTCATCACCAAAGTGCCATCTTCAAATATTGCGCCGTTCACAGTGCTAATATTGTTTGGTACATAGGGCAAATGCCACATTATCCCACCTGCGGGCATCTCGCCTTGCAATTCATACGAAAAGCGCAATATCCCATGCCAGCCATTCTCGGTCATAGTCACATCGGTGCTGGTGCGGATGGTCATATCTCCGTGAATTGTTGGCAAGCCATTCGCTACCACTTCGCGCCCATCTTCAAACCACCAAGATGGGGTATGAGTGAATAAACGGATGACATCACCGTCTTCCCATACGACCAAATTCCGTGCCAGCATATAAAAACTTGCCGCCGCCCACGCATGAGGCATATCCCCGCCTGTAAACCCTAATCCAGATGGGCTAACTTGTTCTGCCCACGCATACACCCCATTCAGGGTCTGATTAGAAAGTGTCCAGCCCAATACATCATGTAATGCCGATTCCATCCCCACACGCATAAACGCATGAGCGAGTTCCATCCCGCCATATGTCCAAAATTGTCCTTCACGATGCACAAATCCACCCCGATAGGGTTTTACAAATTGCTCAAAATAATACTCAAAACTGCGCCGAATAAAATCATCATCTGCCTTAAATGCACCTGATGGAAAAACCATCGGCACAGCACCCCGCGCCATTGCGGGTGTGCCAAGTTCTTCGACAGAGACGGGTAAATAGGGTGGATTTTCGCCAAGTAGCGATTCGACAGAATCTAAAATCGCCTGATTCATGCTATCGGCTTCAGCAGTTGCCCAGTCGCTATCTGTTTCGCCCAAAATATCCGCCGCATACGCCAATTCACGTAAGCCAATAATCGCCCACAGATTATCCCAATAGTAATGCTGGTCTTTTGGTCCCAAATCTTCTGCGCTCAGGCTTGGGGGCAATAATCCGCGTGCTGATGGATTTTCTGGGACATAATTAGCGCGTAGCTCTCGAATAAATTCGCCCGCCAAGCGCATCTGTGGATAATATTGGCGCAAGGTCTCTATATCACGGGTATAACGATAATAAGTTGTCACCAAAAAGATGGCTTGCCCTTGCGAATCCCATTCATCATCTAACCATGGAGCATCTTCCCCCTGAATGGGCGGAATTTTGCCCTCTGGGGTTTGCTCATCATAAATATTTGGGATGAATGATTTCACGAGGTCACTATGTCCTGCTTGCAACAAGGCTAACCCGATATAAGCCGTATCACGTACCCAAACGGCATTATGGGCGAGCGGTCCCGGATGAACACCATTAGGGTCGGTGGCGATTTGCAAATAACCGAGCGAGGCTTGAGCCGCCGCTTGCACACGGTCATCTGGCAAGCGCAAGGTGATGCGGTTAATTTGGTCGCGCCATAAAAGAGTCGTATCTTCTTGGACTTTCCAGAAGGGTTTTTCTGTGGATGCAAATTCACGCGAATCGGGTGTGGTGGGGAAGGCGAATTGCAATTCTTGGAGGCTATCCCCATTGAGCGAGTAACGCATAATGACTGCTCCATCGCCCGTAGGAATACATCCTAATTCATTTTGTGTGGGGATTTGCCCTGTCATCACATCGGCAATTCGCCCAACACCAATCGCTTCGGGTGGGGTTTGCGCCGTCATATATGGGGTATTATTCACCCAAACTCGTTGATTATTCTTTGCCGAAATCGCGTAAATCGGTGCATTCGCGCGGTTGATGGCAAATGGCAACACACTCACCAAAATCTGATAGGGGGTATCATTATTATTCCGCGCTTTGAATTGCCATTGAATACTATTGGTTTCGGCATCGTGAATCATTGACCCAAATAACCATAACCCATCTTGGTCTGCCCACCATTGAGGCATGGGCATATATCCATTGACCAAACCGAAAGTCCATTTGATGGGGATAATTTCGTTGGTTGACGGGTTAAAAATCCATGCTTGGGCAATCGGCGCACGCGCCCATGCCGTGATTGCCCCATCTGCCGAGACGAGTGCTTCATCAGAAGCATTTAACCCGCCTGTCATCGTCCAAGCCAATGCCCCCCCGCGTGTCCATGCGGGCAATTGCCATGTGGGATGAGCATCTGCTAACCACTTCATATAGAGTTCTGGTGATGTCGCCAGATGATACTCTGCACCGATGCGTAGGGTATCTTTTAGTCCACCATAAACACCCCCATCTACCACACGGAAGGCGATTGTAGCGGATGATGACCCATAATCACGTAGGTTGACGAAGGTCGCCCTGTCGCTGATTTGCTCCCATACGTGCGCCGATTGTCCATTGACCCAAACTTCACCGGTATCATCTAATCCACTAATCGCCAGCCACACTGCATCCCAATCGGGTAGGGGGATAGTGATACGATACCACCCGACGCCATCATAATCACCGAGTTTGTTTTCCCATGCTATCCCCGCAGGAATATCATCACGCCAGCGACTATCATCGTAATCTATGGCAAACCAATTTTCAGAGATACCCACATTTTCTTCATCTGAACGAAAGCGCCAGCCATCTGAAAGCGTCTGGGTATTAGATGATGGCAAACACACAACTTGTTGTGGTGTATCATCAAGTGTGGTACACGCAAAGGTGTTACTGACCAATATCAATATGAAAAAGAGTAATTTTTGTGGGAATATTTGACGATTTATGAGCTTTACTCCAATAAATACTATCAGTTGGATGCAATCCAAACCAAGATTCGCTACAATAATAGCATAACATTGTTGCTAAATCGTTAGTTGGGAGAAATATTTTTATGCGCTCAAAATGGATTTTAATACTTTCCCTGTTTTTGTTGACAATTACAACTATCACAATTGCACAAGAAACCCCTGCCAATGAGCCAAATGATATTCTTACTACGCTAAAATCATATCGGCTGGTGAATTATCTCCCCGATTTAGGTGGGCGTGATGTGACTATTGCCATCGAAAATGAATACCCACCCTTTAATAGTATCAGCGATGATGGTGTTGGGGTGGGGTGGGATTATGATGCGCTCAAAGAATTGTGTGCAAGGCTCAATTGTGTCCCCCGTTTCACAGAAGTCCCATGGGATGATCTCATCCAAACAGTGAGCGATGGCAGATTGGATATGGGCGCAGATGGCATTACACGCCTCGCAGAACGGTATGAGTTGGTAGATTTTTCGATGCCATTTGTGACCTTCCGCCAAGTATTATTGGTACAGTTGAATCGCTTTTCGAGTTTAGAAGCGTTTATTGCCTCAGATGCTACCATTGTGGCATTTGAAGGGAGTACCAATTATGATTCGGCAGTCGCCTTAGTTGGAGAGGCCCGTACAGAAGCCACGCTACTTGATGCCTCTAATCTGATTTTGCAATTGATTGAAGGCGAAATTGATGCGATTGCGCTCGATTCTGTCACAGCACAAACATTATTGATTGAAAATAGTGATGCTATTATGGCATTCCCAGAATCTATATCAGAAGCAGAAGAACTGGCATTTATTTTTCCTAATGATTCAGAACTTACACAGGCATTCAATATCGCATTAGAGACAATGCGCTTGGATGGTACATTAGCAGAACTCAATCGTAAGTGGTTTGCAGGAGAATAATGGATGAGACGTGTTTTGCAAGTGATTTTATTGTTAGGTATGGCGATGGTGATGGCAGGATGTGGTGGCAATAATACCAATGCTACCCCAACCACACCACCATCGGATAACGAGACGGGAGGGACAACCCAAAATAATGCCAACCGTCCCTCTGTGCCTGCGGGGGATGATTTTCGTTCAGACCCTGCTACATGGGTGGCGAATACGGGCTATCCCCAAGTAGTCGAAGTCTTTTCATACGACTGAAGTACCTGCCGTGCCTTAAAACCGATGGTTCATCGGTTAGAGTCAGAGTATTTTGGACAAATTGATTTTATCTACCTCGACCAATATGAAGAAGCCAATGCCGATGTATTTGACCGCTACGCATTACGGGGCAGACCGATTTTCTTGCTCTTGCAACCCGATGGCACAGAAGTCCGCCGTTGGTTTGGATTCATCACCGAAGAAGAATTGCGTGGCGCAATAGACGAATTATTGGCGGGATAAAACCTACATATCTGCTAAAAAAATTGTATCATAAAAGGTGTTGGCACTTCCGCCAGCACTTTTTGATTTTTGGATGAGATTTATACCCGATGAAACAAAAATATGAATTTGATTTAACTGCCCATACCGAGCCGATTTTGAATATCCTGCGCGAAGTGGCACAATCTAATGAATTTTCTAGCGATTGGTTCAGTCGCTTGCTCCGCAAATATCCCCGCCCCGATGGTGGCATGTATTCTCGTAGCCAATTGATAGCGGGCTATCGTGAATTTGCGGGGGCGCATGGGCTACCCGCATATGATGAAGCATTCATTGAGCGAATCCGCCGTAAACCGGTCCGCACAAGTTCTGGTGTGACCCCCGTCACCGTGTTGACCAAACCATTTCCTTGTCCGGGTACCTGTATTTTTTGCCCAAATGATGTGCGGATGCCCAAAAGTTATTTATCAGATGAACCGGGCGCTCAACGGGCAGAACAAAATGGATTTGACCCATATTTGCAAACCTATAGCCGTTTGATGTCGTATCATAATACGGGTCATCCCACCGATAAAATTGAACTCATCATTTTAGGTGGCACATGGTCATTTTATCCAGAGACTTATCAACTGTGGTTCATCAAACGGATTTTTGATGCCCTGCACGATTTTGGTGAGGGGATTAATCGCTGTGATGAAGTCGAAAATTTGCTCAAGCAGGCTTCTCAATTGCATCCCGATAATAATATCACCACCGCACAGGTCAAAGGCGATGAGCTATCGCAAACCTATAATCAAGTGGTGCAGAATATTTATCATGACGAGATGGTACGCTCAAGGGAGATTGCAACACAATTCTCTACAGGCATTAAAGAACGCACCGTGATTGATGAATTTGCCACATGGGATGAACTGGAAGCGGCGCATCGCAAAAATGAAACCGCAGAGTGTCGCTCGGTGGGGTTGGTCATCGAAACACGCCCCGACCATATCAGCATTGAAGAAGTCCTCAGAATCCGCCGATTGGGATGTACGAAGGTGCAAATTGGGTTTCAGAGTTTGAATGATGATGTGTTACGCGCCAATAAACGCGGTCATACAGTATCGGCGACCAGACGGGCGGTGAAATTGCTCCGTATGGCAGGATTCAAAATTCATGCTCATTGGATGCCCAATTTATACAAATCCACACCTGAACTCGACATCGAAGATTATCGGCGGATGTTCAATGACCCCGATTTTCGCCCAGATGAACTGAAGGTGTATCCATGTTCGCTCATCGAAAGTGCAGAACTGATGCAAAATTATCGAGATGGCTCTTGGCGACCCTATACCCACGATGAATTGTTGCATGTCCTCACGACTTGCTTTCGAGAGACACCCGAATATTGCCGACTCACACGGGTTATCCGTGATATACCGGGTACCGATATTGTGGTGGGGAATAAGGCGACCAATTTCCGCCAATTGGTGGAGAATGAACTGGCAAAAAATGGACAACGTAGCCCCGATATTCGCGCCCGTGAGGTGAGACTTTCTCAAATCACGATGGATGACCTATCGCTTGATGAATTATGGTATGAGACCAGTTGTAGCCAAGAAGTATTTTTGCAATATATCACCGAAAATCGGGATATTGCGGGATTTTTGCGCTTGTCGTTGCCAAATAAAGATGAAGCACCCCTCACCGATGAATTGCGCGAGACCGCGATGATACGCGAGGTGCATGTGTATGGACAATCGTTGGGGATTGGCGAATCTGGGCAGGGCAGGGCGCAACATTTGGGCTTGGGGACATTGTTGATAGAACGCGCCGTTGCATTGGCAAAAGAAGGTGGCTTTTCGCGCTTGGCGGTGATTTCTGCCATCGGCACACGCGAATATTATCGCAAACGCGGGTTTGGTGGTGATGGGTTGTATCAGGTGCGGGAGATATAACAAAGAATGATATTGCCACCCTGTTAACGGCAGGCGATAAATCACCTGCCTGTATCACTAAAACCCCGTAAACGGGGTTAATCAGATTAAATTTGTGGGAAATTTGGATTTTAAGGATAAAATTTATGTAGGAATTATCTAAATACCATAGTTTATTAGGGAGTCGGCAATATGGCATACTGGAAATGTTATTATCATATTGTGTGGGGTACAAAGAATCGCCAACCTATTATCAAGCCTGAACATGAGTCGGTTATTCGTGCATGTGTAGATAAAAAAGCGCATTTACTTAAAGCGCATGTTTTGGGTATCAATGGTACATCTGACCATCTGCATATTGCGATGGCAATTCACCCATCCAATCATCTTGCCCAATTGATAGGGCAATTAAAAGGAGTATCCTCACATGGGGTTAATCAGGGATTTATTTTAGAAACATCCTTTCAATGGCAAGAAAGCTATGGGGTTTTGACATTTAGCGAGCGCGAAATGCCCACAATTTTGAATTATATCGCACAGCAAAAAGAACATCATGCAATCGGCAAATTGTGGCATGAATTAGAAGAGTGTACAGAATAATTTTTGGCAGACTATAAATTATATGCCTAATCGCCTATAAAACCCCGTAAACGGGTTTATCATGCCGAATGTAGGCTAAGATAGGGTTTATCAAGACTATTGTTATCCCGAATATCAGATAGATTAACCCGTTTTAACGGGTTTCACGGAATTAGGCGGGTGGTTTACCGCCCATTATGCTAATTGAAATATAAGAAAGGATAAATCATGTCACAAGTATTTATTAGCTACAAACATGGTAATGAGAAAAAACGAGATGAATTAGTAAATATTCTCAAGAATATTGGCTATGTAGGCTGGTTTGATGATGAAGATATTAAAGGTGGAGAGTTGTGGTTGCAAAATATTGAAGATGAGTTGGAAAAGTCTATAGCATGTGTAGTTGTTGTAACTAATGATATTTTTTCCTCCAGATGGGTGTTATTTGAAATTGCTTTTGCAGTTGGATTTGGACTCCAAGTTATTCCATGGTGCCCTGACAAAATAAATAAGCGTAGAAGATTAGTTGGTGAGGCACTTTACGAATTAATAAACCAGCGTAATTTTGTTAATACCCAAGATAAACTGGAGACTGCTTTGAAATATTCAGTGAATTATGTCTCTGGGTATTTAGATGAGAAAATTATTCAATTAACTTTGAGATATCGTATACTAGCACATATTTCACACATTTATTTGCGAAAATATAAGGTGAGCAACTTCCAAAAATGTATATATTGGGTTAATCTAACGAATGAGGAATTAGGCAAATTACGCCTAGATAAGTTTAATAATTTATGGTTATCATATTCATCAGCGTTTAGTAGAAAACAAAAACGAATCTACAATAGATTAATCTCAATTTCTCAAGAACTAAACATACTTTTTATAAAGCTCGATGATATGTTTATGAAGTTACAATTGGATAACATAAATCCACAAAATATTATGATATTAAATGAAAAGATTGGTACTACACTCCAAGAAATAGATAATTACGTTGATTCAAAACTTTATCCTGTGAAAGAGTATAATACGTTTTTGGACAGGCTTGCTGATTGGTGCAAGGGTAATACAACAGATACTGCCCCAACTTTACCTAACCTTTTGGTTTCTGCTAATCTTAATAATGAGGAAAGAGAAAATTTAGACCCATTTTTGCGGAATGTACCAACTATAAAACTTTAACACCAACCTTGCGCTCAAAACAAAACAGGCAGACAATAGGGGCATAATACTTATCGTTATCAAACAAGCTATTTTTTGCCCTTATGGTCATTCTTCATGAGGACTGCTTGTTTTTGTTTTTTGTATCAAAGGTAATCCATCATGACTACAGACAACACACCATCCGAAATTCCAGAACCACCTTCTCCAAATGTAGATAGCCCCCCACTCTCACAACGCGATATAGATGCCATCCGCGCTTACTTGGGACGTGCAGAAGTCCGCCATTCGACCCTGCATCGTATTGCTATTGGCTTCATCAGTGGGGCAGGGTTATTGCTCCTATTCCCCATCTTTTTCCGTGATATTATCACCACCATTCTGAATACCTTTCTAGCCGAAACATGGAATCATTTCCCCACACTGGGTACAAATGGTGTTTTCTTAACATTAGGCTTGATGATATCGGTGGGGATTCCGTTTTTGGTGATGGTATTTATCCCTGTTTATGCCTTATACCTGTTGCTCAAAGATATTGTGCATTTTTACTTTAGTGTCTATACCCCCGGATTTTCTCAAGAATTGAACAATCCCACTTTTTCGCTCACGGGGATGGCATTCCCATTGGATGAATCTGAAAATGTCAAGAAAGCGGTTTATGCCTATCAATATCGGCATCATGACCACCATTTTCTGATGGCATTTAGCGAGGGACGCAAAAAAGAATATCTGGATAGTTTTATTCAGCAGACCAACGGAAAAATTATCCCAGAAAGTCGGCAACGACATAAATTGGCACAAATGGGCATCACCTCGCATGAAGTTGACCCCACAGAGGTGAATCGGCTCAATGCGATGTTTGGGCTGGCACGCTTGACCGATAGAACACTGGTCGAAGAAGTGGCGTATGTTGAATTGGTGATGTCACGGAGCATTATTTATCTGCGACGCATTGTTATTCGCTATGTCAAAACATTATTGGTGTTTGTATGGACATCATTAGTATCGTTTGTGATGGTGCCATTTTTAGGAGATGAGCGTTTTCCGCCGTTGTTGGTTTTGGCAATCGGATTTGCCATTTGGTCATTTTGGGCGCAATATGTGATTCACTTGCCTGTGGTTTGGATGTATAAATTCGATAAAGAATTAGGCACAAAAGCCAATATTGACCGCCAAATCGTCTTTTTAGAAACACGAGTGCGCCGTTGGATTTGGGTGGCGATGGCATTTAGTGTTTTTGCACTAATTTTGTCAATTATGACTATAATCGTGTAGAATAGAAACGACTGAATATCATCATACAAACGGATAAACGCGCATGACCATTGAAAAATCTGAGGGCGAAAAAAGAACAAAACCCCTCAATCCGCAAAATGGGCAAACCCTCGCCAACATTCATGTGATTCCGCATTTGCGTTGGGAACGTGAATCGGATGAGACATTTGAGGTGCGTCGCGCCAAATTGCTGAACACGCTCGCACGCCTCAATGAACAGATGGGCATGGTTCCAGATACAGGCATTATGCCAATGCGCTCATTTTTACTCAGTGGTCAGACGGTGATTTTAGAAGATATTGCCACAGTCCGCCCAGATTTAGTGACACTGCTCGTCATTTATAATGCAGGTGGGCGCTTGGGGATTGGTCCATGGTATGTTTTGGTAGATGAATCGTTAGTCAGTGGCGAATCACTCATCCGCAATTTATTGCTTGGTCGTACCAATGCCGCCCAATACGGTCTTAAACTGATGGCGGCGGGATATTCACCGCTATCGAGTGGGCATACCGCCCAATTGCCACAAATTTTACGTGGCTTTGGGATGGATGTCGCCTTTTTGCGGTATAACACGCATAAACCCCATGTAACTCATCGTTGGGAAGCCCCCAATGGGAGCAGTATTTTGCTCATCAATCACGACCAAACGCCACTTGGTTTTCATGCCCCAGAAAATGCATAATCGGTTTCTAAACAAACCAATGAACAGCGCAAAGTCCGCCCCAATGGTCCCTTTTTGTGGTTCTATGATTCTGGGTCATCCATCCGCCCCTTGTCGGATATTGTCCCCGAAGTGACCAACAAAACAGGTTTAGCGGTCATGCAAAGCGACCTCGAAAAATATGCGCGTGCTTTGCGTCAAGAAGTGCCAGATAACATGCGCCCGATTATTCAGGGTGAATTGCGCGACCAAACAGGGCGCGAAAATGACTTTTTATTCACAGGCACACTCTCGACACGTATGTATCTCAAGCAAGCCAATGCGCGGTTACAATCTCTGCTCACTGGCACAGTTGAACCGTTGCTTGCGATTGCGCTCACTCATGGCGAAATCCCATATCCCTCGAATTTGAAGGCAATTTTGGGGCATACATGGCGACTTCTCCTCAAAAATCAGGCGCGGAGCGCATTGGGGGGGGGTAGTAGTGATGATGTACATGAGGAGCATGAGGTGGGGGCGCGTAAAATTGCCGATAATGCCCATCATCTCATCTACGATAGTTTGCGGGCATTAGGGGCGCATGTGCATCATCCATATACCCCGCATCCGCACGCTGATAAAACGTGGGTGTTGGTATGGAATGCACAATGCTGGTCACGCAAGCAAGTGATAACATCTGTATTAGATTTGCCAACAGGCAAACATCCACAACGCATTTTGGATGATAAAGGCGAAGCATTATCATTTGGATGGCAACCTGCCACGCAAACCATTTCATTTTTAGCCGATGCGCCTGCGGTGGGATATGCCATTTATTCTGTTGAATTGGGCGATACCCCGCCCGATGAAAAATTGCATGGGATTCGCACCACACAAGGCACTATTATCGGGCGGATAGATAGTGAAACGGTTTCTATCCAAAATAATCAGGTCGTCTGGAAACGTGGTGAAA
The DNA here is from genome assembly GCA_937942935.1 of uncultured Chloroflexota bacterium. GTDB lineage: Bacteria > Chloroflexota > Anaerolineae > Aggregatilineales > Phototrophicaceae. The sequence continues at coordinate 11,085 of CALDGT010000334.1, forward strand.
CTGTCATCACCGATTTGTTGCGTTTTTATGATGGTGGCGATGCTGGCGATACCTTTAATTATAACCCACCACTCATTGACCACATTGTCGAAGCCGATTTGACGAATGATATACGGGTAGAATCGTCTCCATTATACGAAAGACTCATCCTCAAACATCGGATGCGCCTGACACCTGCCCTTAAAGAAGATAGAACCCGTGAACGTGGATTAAAATTATTAGAACTCACCACCACCATCACACTTTATGACCATACATCGGGTGTGTTTATTCACACAGAATATGATAATGTCATCAAAGACCATCGCTTACGCGCTCATATCCGCACCGGTTTAGCGACAGATAAAGTCTCATGTGATGCACCGTTCACCATTGTAAAGCGCCCTATTCGGGTAGATGGCGTGAGCGTGCCTCCGGATAATGCCGAGAGTGTTGTGAATACACATCCGCTTCAAAATAGTGTGACTGTCTCACAAGGACAATCGAGCCTATCGCTGGTGGCACAGGGGCTTGGGGAATATGAAGCCATTCCAGAAGATAATCAAATTACACTGGCACTCACACTCGTGCGGAGTGTGGGCTGGTTAAGTCGTGATGATTTGCAAACGCGCAAACGTGGCGTAGGGAAGCCCATGCCCATCGCTGGCGCACAAGTTCAACGCCACATGACCGCAGATTATGCCCTTGTTCCACTCGCCTCTGATAATCCCGCCACGATATTACGGTCTGGGATTGAATTTAATGCGCCCTTACCAATTTACCAATTAGATGCACCACCAAGCCGCTTGCGTCGTAGCTTTTTATCGGTGATTAGCGATATGGCGACCGGTGCAGATAGCGATGGTGAAGGGGCAATCCTCACCAGCCTAAAACCCCCTGAACGTGGGCAAGGATGGATATTGCGCTTTTTTAACCCGCATGAACGTCCCGTTGAATTGCTCATTACCCCATTTGTCCGCCCAATTGTCGAGCGCGGTGAATTGATGACCCTTGCAGAAGAACAAGAAGGATTCATAGACCCCGATGCAAACGGGCGCATGGGCGTATTGGTGAACCCTCATGAGATTGTTACCTTAATGCTCATTTTTCCCCAATCCGTGTAAACTAGAGTTATCTATTATTTTCTGTGTCATGTGGCATATCAGAATTGGTAGATAAATCAACTGAGTTGGAGGGATAATATCATGGCTGTTTGTGTTGTTTGGGATGATGAAGCCACTAAACAAACGCTACATTATATTTATGAAGGCTCATGGACGTGGGATGAGCATTATCAGGCAATCAAAGATGGATTGGCATTGTTTGATACCGTTCCTCATATTGTGGATATGATTGTTGATATGTCCCAGAGTCCTAAATTTCCGCCGGGTAATGTGTTCTCACATTTTCGGAGCATTGGTAATTTGTATCATGCGCGGGCAGGACACACCATTATTTTGAATGAAAATGCTTTTTTGCGGTCTATGTTCACCACCTTCAACAAAATTTATAAGCCCAATCGTGTGACGGGTAAGGTGGTTTTTGTCGCTGATTTAGATGAAGCCAGAAAAATACTTGTCCAATTGCGCCAAAGCCGATTAGAAGCAGAAAATAAAACATCGTCATAACTTGGGCAGTGTATTTTCATCCATAAAAATCAAATGTTGTGGCAAATCCCGCGTGAATGTGCCATAATTTATTGTATTGATAACTATCGTTGGCGATGATTGTGC